>QYQM01000047.1 GCA_007280905.1 Porphyromonadaceae bacterium
ACACTGATGGCAACGGCGAAAATCAGTGTTATCAGCGACATCTGTGGACAGTTTTTCCTATTACTTGAACCTTGAGCCTTTACTTGAGCCTTGAGCCTTGAGCCTTGAGCCTTGAGCCTTGAGCCTTGATACTTGAGCCTTGAGCCTTGAGCCTTGAGCCTTGAGCCTTGAGCCTTGAGCCTTGAGCCTTGTTAACCAGCGGTAAGCGCTTTACTTAAATTCCAAAGTTTCTCTGCGACAACAAGGTCGTAAGATGTCTTCGATGAGGCTTTTTCTTTTCTTTTTGCGAAATACTTGCCGGTAACTCCTTCCACTTCAGGGGATGCGGCAAGGTAAACGGATGTTTCAGCTCCATTGGCAGGTGGAATGGTAAACGGTTTCATCAGCTTGATCATCCAATTCGGTTTTTCAGACTCCCGGTTAAAAGCAAAACGGGTTTTGACAAATCCGGGATGCAGGCAGTTAACGGTAATTCCGGTTCCGGATAATCGGTGAGCTAATTCGTATGTAAACAACACATTAGCCAACTTGGATTGCGCGTAAGATTTCCATGCTGAATACTTATGTTGCAATTGTATGTCGTCAAAATCTATTTTCCCCCCGAAATGGGCACCAGAGGAAACATTAATAATCCGGGCCGGGGAACTTCTTTTCAGCAGATCGAGCAGTAATAGAGTGAGAAGAAAATGTCCAAAATGATTAACGCCGATCTGATATTCAAATCCATCGGCTGTTTCCATTCTCTTGTCAGTAAAAATGCCGGCATTGTTGATCAAAACATCGAGCCGTGGATATTTGGCGATGAATTCGGCAGCAAACCGGCGTATGCTGATCATACTTGCCAGATCGCATTGCATCAGGTCGACCTGATTATTTTTGCTCACCCTGATAACCTCCTGCCTGGCTTTTTCACCCTTCACCAAATCGCGCGACATCATCACCACACGGGCACCCATTTCAGCCAGGGCAGTCGCAGTGGCTTTTCCGATTCCTGAATTAGCACCGGTTATCAGAATAATCTTGCTCTCCATTCCCTTTCATTTCATATATAACAAAGATTTATCCAAATGGTTGCGCAAGGGCGAAACCTGAAGCTGGATTTGTTATTTTTGAATTATGGAACACCGCGGAATCATGTCATCAGGCAATTGGGTGGTCGACTATGTAAAGATCATTGATCATTTGCCCGAACGTAATATGCTGGCCAGTATTCTCGGCCAAAGTGTCGGACTTGGCGGTGCACCGCATAACGTGCTGGTTGGCCTGGCAGTACTGGATCCCTCTTTGCCCCTTTTTGCCGGCGGTATGATCGGAAAGGATGCCGGAGGGGAATTAGTCATTGAGGCGGTCGATAACCATAAGGTCAACAGGAGGTTCCTCTATCAGGTTGAAGGGATATCAACCTCTTATACCTATGTGATGACCGAGTCGGCGACCGGTTACCGGACTTTCTTTCATCACAGGGGAGCAAATGCCTTTCTGGGACCTGAACATTTTAAACGGATTGATGTGCCTGCCCGGATCTTCCACCTGGGTTACCTCCTTTTGCTGGATCTGCTCGATTCACCGGATCCGGATTTTGGCGTTGTCGCTGCGGGGGTGCTTAAGCGTTTATCCGAACAGGGGTATAAAGTCTCCGTTGATGTCATCTCAGAAGAGAGCGACCGCTATCAGACGGTGGTTTTACCTTGCCTGCCCTATATCGACTATCTGATTATCAATGAAACAGAAGCTGGCAGGATCTGCGGGCTTCCGGTACGTGGAACATCCGGGGAAATCGATCATTCAACACTGGTCCTGGCAGCTAAACTCTTGATTGATAAAGGAGTCAGGGATACAGTTGTGATTCATTTTCCCGAAGGGGGATATGCTCTCAGCAAAACAGGCGAAGAGGCCCATCAAGCTTCATTCGTGATGGAACCCGGTGAGATTAAAGGAACAGTGGGTGCCGGGGATGC
This sequence comes from Porphyromonadaceae bacterium, assembly GCA_007280905.1. GTDB lineage: Bacteria > Bacteroidota > Bacteroidia > Bacteroidales > UBA12481 > UBA12481. The sequence continues at coordinate 1,959 of QYQM01000047.1, forward strand.
ATTTTGTGCCGGGATGCTATACGCTTTCCATGAAAACTGGCTGCTTGCCCGGGGCCTGGAGCTGGCTAATGCAAATGCCGCCATCAGCCTGACGCACCCAGCATCTACCGGGGCGGCAAAATCGTTAGCGGAGGTACTGGATTTTGCTCGGAGCCGGCCGGTGAGAGGTTAGGAAATGAGGAAGTGAGGGGGATAGGACGTGAGGACGTGAGTTTAGTGGATAATTAAGATCCGGGTGACTGTACTCCTGGTCCTACACGAAGTAACCTGTACGTAATAAATCCCATTGGTCAAATCAGAAATGTTAATCCTTGTCGAACCATCTGTTAATAAGCCTGTTAAAACGACTGATCCGTTAACCCCGAAAATAATGAACCGCGCTGCCGGATCAGTTTGTTCTACCATCAGAAATTCAGATACAGGATTGGGATAAACACGGATTTCATCTGAAATCATTGCCGGATCTATTCCGGAAATGGCGTCCAGCTGCGAACGGGCGGTACTCAAACGAGTGTATATGTAAGGAATCAGCCCGATTTTAACCTGTGCTGCGGATAATTTGCTGTTAAAGGAATTGAGAAAATCATCTGCCGACCAACCATAATCCTGCCGGTAAAAAGGATCGGTTGCAATATATGGGCTATACATTTTCCTCAGTAAACCAATCTTCTGTACCAGGCTTCCGTCAGCCATGGAATTGAGGAATTCATGGAAAAGCCTGGTGTATTCTTTGCGGTAGGCGGGAACCGATAAAACACGGGAATATAGGGGCCTGGCTTCCGACCGGGGTGCCCAGTCGTAAACGGGCAGGACTGCCCAATCAATATTAAACCAGTCGATTCCAAATGTGTTGTCCAGATCATAAGGAATCAGTTCAAACTTACCGGTAAACGTATTTTTGTATAGGTAGAAATTATTCTTGTTGTAAAAAGGCCCGTCCCAGTTTCCGGTAAAAACATCCAGGACGATCATTCTTAATAAAGTGCCGACATTCAAAACTTTATCAAGTTCAGTCGGCAGATTATTAAGCGGAGTATTATTCACAACGTCGATAAAATGGGCCAGATCGGTATAATCATCGGCCAATTCATTGGTTTTGAGGGCGTAGGCACGGCGACTGCCGGAGGTGAATTTGTAGTCATCCGGATTTTTACTGCGATAGGCCAGGTCGGCCGGGTACAGGCATTTATACAGATTTCCCTTCTTATTCCCAAACCGCAGACCGGCAAATTCTTCATCGATCTGCTCAACATTGATATAAACTCCCCAAAATACATCATTGATATACAATAAGATATGATTAGCTCTGGGTGCCGGGACACCAAATGACCGGCACAAATCCCAGCATAATTTCGAACGGATAACCGATGGATCATTGTGCTCTCCGTTCAGGTTCATCTTTTCGAGACCGAAAAATGACTGCCTGGTATTGTAGGTATTGAATGATAACTTGATGGATTTCTTAGCTGATTGCCGCGAAGTATTGCCGCGAAACCGGATGCCAACAACCGGAAGGGTATCCCGGATGTCGCCGCTTTCAAATACAAACATCGTGCGCATCTCCTGATTTGAATCCGGATTCACATACATTTTATTCAGCGAATCCTTAGGAAGATAAAGCCTGATCTTTGGCAGCAAATCATCACGGAAAACCGGTCCCGGCTCCGGAAAAGGCACCTGTGAAAAGGTAACCAAAGGGAGGCAAAGGAGCAACAGAACAAGGAAAGTTGTCGGTTGCCGGTTATCGGTTATCGGGTTCATTCGCTTCATGTTGCCGGATTCATTACCCTTGCTTGGGTTCAAGCTTCGAAAGTACCCTTTTTAACTTTGTCCCGCAGCACTTTCCGTTCATGCGTTCACCGTTTTTCTGTATTTTCGAAGGGTTAACATAAACCCAATGCGAAAAAATTTCATCCTGATCGCCTCCTTGTTTCTATTTGCCTCTGCTTTCGGGCAAAGCACCGAATCGCTCCGGATCACTCACGGCCCCTGGCTCCAGAATCTGACAGCGGAGGGGGTAACCGTTTGCTGGACCACGAACCTTCCTGCAGTTCCGGGAGTATGGATGATCCGCACCAAACCGCAAACAGATTCGCTCGTCCGCAATTCAACCGATGGTTTGATCAATGCCGGAGGAACAATTCATAAAGTGAGGATTTCCGGATTGCAACCTGGTATGAAGTATGCCTATAAACTGCATTCGGTTGAACTTATGAAATTTCGTCCCTATCAGATCTATTATGGCGATACGGTAAAAGGGAAAGAGTTCAGTTTTACTACTCAGAATCACACCAAGGATACTACCCGTTTTATGGTAGTCAATGATATTCATAACAATGGCGCCATGCTGGCCGGATTCCTGAAATCGGGCAATGCAGCAGAACAGGATCTGTTGGTTTACAATGGTGATATCGTTGATAATTTTGAAACTGAGTCGCAATTGCTCGGTCCGGTCATAGATACAAGCGTACGGTATTTTGCATCAAATGTCCCTTTCGCTTTTATCCGCGGAAATCATGAAGCACGGGGAGTAATGGCGAGAAAACTTAAAGATTATCTCGATTTTCCGGATAACCATTACTATTATTCGATAGACCAGGGTCCGGTACATTTTGTCATGCTCGACTGCGGTGAGGATAAACCCGATGATAACCGCTACTATTATGGATTAGCGGATTTTGATAATTATCGCTTACAGCAATTGGAGTGGCTAAAGGAACATATGAAAACCGCCGCCTACCGTAATGCTGCTTTCAGGGTGATTATCATTCACATGCCTATTCTCCCTTTAAAAGCAATGGGATATGGTTCTCTTTTCCTGTATGATCATTTTAGCCCGGTCATCCGTGACGCTGGTGCCGATCTATTGATTGCCGGTCATGCACACAAACATCTTTGGCTCGGTGCTCTCTTATCCGGGTTCGGATTCCCTATGCTCATCAATAGTAATACAAACTTCGTGCAGGTTGAAGCGACTAACCAAACCCTTTCCATCAGGGTGGTATCTGAAACAGACGGGACAATTCTAAGCAAAGAGCTGCAGAGGAGATAGCTGATCTACCAAAGCAAAGCAATTTTGCCGGTCGATTGCCTAGATTCTAAGAAATCGTGTGCCTGGGCGATCTGGTCTGCCGGAAATGTTTTTCCCAATACAGGTCGGATAATCCCTTTTTCTGTCAAGCGGCCAACTTCGGCCATAACCTCTTTCAATACCATCGGTTTATGATCGGCAATCTTAAGCATATTGACTCCAACCATCGACTGCGACTGAGCAATCAGCGGAATAGGTGAGTAAAAACCAAACCCTAAACCGACCCGGATTGTCTGCAGTTGCGATCTTTTTCCAGCATTTTGGGCAGCTGCTCCATAAGTTACAATGCGTCCGCCCGGTCCAAGAAGCTCTTTACCTTTATTAAAACTCAACCCGCCAATATTATCATAAACCACATCCAGCTTCTGTCCATCTAAAACTTTTGTAACCTCCTCCATTTGATTCCCGGAGGATGAATCAATCGGAAAATCCACCCCGATATCTTTCAGGTACGCATGTTTCTGGCGGGAAGACGATCCGTAAACAATGCACCCTTTTGCTTTTGCCAATTGCACCAGCAGGGTGCCAACCCCGCCGGCAGCTGCATGAATCAGAACCCGGTCGCCCTTAAACAGCCGGATGGCAAAATCAGCGCAATAAACCGCCGTAGAGGCTTGGGTCGCCAAAGCTGTCGCCAAACCGAAATCCATGGTATCGCCCAGGGGAATTACCGCTGAGGCCTGGGTCCGTGCGTATTCGGCATACCCACCGAACCGGGACAAGGCTGCAACCCGCTGCCCAACCTTAAATCCTGGTGTATCCGGACCAATGGTGTGAATCCTTCCGGCAACATCATAGCCCAAAACCGATGGTATTGGGGGTGCTGCCTTATATAAGCCCCGCCTGGCCATCACATCAGCATAATTCAGCCCTGATGCTTCAACTTTTACCACCACTTCCCCTTTACCCGGAGAGGGTATCGCGGCATCCCGTATTTCAAATGCATCTTTGCTATCACCGTTCCTCACAAGGAATATTGCTTTCATGATAAGTTAATTAATTAATGCTCTTTTCTTTTATGTTGCTCCGTCTTCCTCCGTACGCGTAAGTTTATGAGTTCCACTGTAAAGGAGAAGAGTACTGCAACATAAACATATCTTTTCGGTATTTCTTTATGGAAGGCTTCCATAGCCAGTGTAAACCCGATAAGGATCAGGAAAGCAAGGGCCAGCAGGATAAGATCCCGGATGGAAAACGCATTTTCTCCGATCGTGTCGATTCCAAGGACAATCTCGAGAAAGGTTAAGGTCAGTAAGGCGATCCAGGCTTCGGCATGAAGAAATAATTCCATCGTTGAGGCATTTTAACTATTCAAAGATAATCGAAGCGCAATAAAAGCCATATTTTGTTACATTGTGTACCTGTAACTGATTGTGTACGGTATGAAGTCCCGGTTAGTATGCGTTTTTGTGATGTTATCCCTGCTCCCATGGCCGTTAGGTTATTCGCAGTTTGTGGGAAAGCCTTTTGTAATTAATTATGATAAAAGAACTTACGGAGGGAATAATCAGAACTGGTCTGTCGCGGTCGGTAAAAATGGATTAATCTATTTTGGTAATGATAAGGGACTTCTGGAGTTCGACGGATCAAACTGGAATCTCTATGCCATGCCGGATAATGGTATAGTGAGATCAGTTACCGTGGGAGATGATAACAATATATATGTTGGATCTTATCAGGAATTTGGTTACTGGAACAGAGATAACAGCGGTGCGCTTACCTATACTTCATTAAGTAAAAAGCTTCTGGAACCCAATACATTGCATAATGACGAGATATGGAGAATTCTGGCTCATAACGGAAAGATATATTTTCAATCCTTTTCCAATATTTTCGTGTACGATGGCCAGCAGATATCCATATTGAATCCCAACTCATCAATGGTCCTGCTGATGAAGGCAAGCGGCCGGCTCTTTATTCATCTTGTAGGGCGGGGATTGTTTGAAATAATCGATGAAACATTCAAATTGATTCCGGGATCCGGAATCTTTGCGAGTGACGAAATCAAGGTTCTCCTGCCTTATGAAGGCAACCGGTTCCTGGTCGGGGTTTCCGGTAAAGGAATGTTTTTATTTGACGGATCTTCATTTTCAGCATGGGATAATCCGGTGAATTCGTTGATCCGGTCGTCGGAACTGAATAACGGAATATCCGGAAACAACCATCTGGTGATAGGCACCATCGGCAACGGACTTTTCATATTGGACGATCATGGAAACCTTCAGGAGCATCTTAATTCAGGCAATTTTCTTCAGAATAATACGATTCTTGCGATGGCCTTCGATCCTGCAGGCAATATCTGGGCAGGGCTGGATCGTGGTATTGATCTGATCAATCTTCACTCCGGCATGGATTTTTATGTGGATCCAACCGGTACAATGGGGTCTGTTTATGCGGCTGTGTTGGATGGTGTGGATTTACTGGTCGGCACTAATCAGGGGCTCTACCGGTATCGGTTTATACCCGGAGAAGGATACGTTCAGCCACACGCAATCGCAGGATTGAATGGCCAGGTTTGGGATCTGAAAAACATTGATGGTGAAATACTTTGCGGCCATACCAGCGGAACTTACCGGATTAACGGTAATCAGGCGACCCGGATTTCCAACATAACCGGCGGTTTTGAGATCAAGAGAATTCTGGACCGTAACCGGGATTTTTTACTTCAAAGCACCTACAGCGCTTTTGCTATTTATACTTTAGTAAATAATTCCTGGAAACTGGCTCATTCGGTACAGGGCTTTTATGAGCCGATCAGTAATTATGAAAACGATCACCTGGGTAATATTTGGTGTGCTCATGCTACCCGGGGAGTTTTTCGGATCAGGATGAAGCCCGACCTTAATTCAGTGGAATCAACCGAAATGTACGGGAAAGAAAAAGGTTTGGCAGCCGACAGGCATATCAATGTGGCTAAAGTCGAGAATAGGATTGTATTTCCCACCGGTTCGGGTTTATATACCTGGGATGATCTCAACGATACTGTTGTTTTTTACAACCAGCTCAACGAAAAAATTGGCGATTTTGCCAATGCCCGGCAAATTATCAAATCCCGCGAAAATTACTATTGGTTTATTCGAGGCAATGATATTGCCTTGTTCAGAATCACAGGCTTCAGCGTGGAACCCGTTTTTCGCTATGATTTTTCTATGCAGGGGCTATATCTGAACAGCCGGTTCCCGAAGATAATCAGTCTGAAAGAAGGACTGCACCTTATTTGCCTGGACAATGGATTTGCCTTATTTGATGAGACCGGGCTGAGATCGCTTGAGCCTCCTGCACCGGTGCAAATAAGGAAAGTAATCGGCGTCAGCAGAACCGGTAAGATGCTGAATCTTACACTCGATTCCATGGGTAAGGGTATCCGGATACCCAATATTTTCCGGAGCCTGACTTTTGATTTTTCTGCCGGAACCGGATACAGGCATCCATTATATCGGACACGGCTGGAAGGACTCGATCATAACTGGGGTCCATGGATGAATCAATCCTCCTTGTCATTTACCCGGCTTCCGGCGGGAGATTACCGGATGAATATTGTTTCGATGAATATTAACGGATTACCCGGACCAGCTGTCACCTACTCATTTGTTATCCTGCAGCCCTGGTATGTTTCAATTCTGGCACTGAGCATTTATGGATTTTTGGTGATCGGATTTATCATTCTGATAAGGATTCTTTTTCTTAAACGGCTCAAACTTCATAAGCAAAAGATCGAGGAAGAAGAGATTGAAAAGCGCCAGCAGGAAATGTTAAAGGCAGAACAGGAAGTGATCAGGTTGAGGAATGAAAAGCTGGAAGCTGAAGTGAATTTTAAAAATATCCAGTTGGCGGATTTCACCATGAGCATTATTAAGCGAAATGAACAGCTTATCCGGATACGCGACGAATTCATGCACCAGTCCGTTGATAAGGGCACTGCCTATTCCAGGCCTTTTCAGGAAAAGATCATACGGCTTTTCGATAAACAGCTCTCTTCGGATGATGACTGGCATACTTTCGAGACTCATTTCGATCAGGCGCACCAGGATTTTATTAACCGGCTTAAAGAAACTTATCCTCACCTCACGCAAAGTGACCTTAAGCTGTGTGCTTATCTTCGGCTCAATATCTCTTCCAAAGAAATTGCCCATCTCCTGAATATTTCGCTTCGGGGTGTGGAAGTCAGGCGATACCGCTTGCGTAAACGAATCAATCTCAGCACCGAAGAGAATCTATATGAGTTCCTTTTAAAATTTTGAAGTACTATTGTAGTACTCCTGTGAAACCTTCATTTGGCATGACGTAGTGATGTGAAACGGGTTTATTATGAAACCATTGGCATCCTGCTTACATTTGGAATACATCGTAACCAAACATTACTATTCTTATGCAAATTATGTTTCCAAGCAAAACCCTCCTTATCGCATGTTGCCTGTTGCTGGCTGTCTGTGCCTGCCGTAATTCCGGTGACAAACCCACCAATGCAGAGAAAAAAGCCTTTACCGATGATTTGAAACGAAGAACTTTCGAATTCTTCTGGGATCGGATTGATCATTCTACTTATCAAACCGATGACCGGTATCCGACTGCACACCCTTCCTCTATTGCTGCTACTGGTTTTGGATTGGCTTCGTATACCATCGGAATCCACAATGGATTTATTACACGTGAAGCCGGTTCCGACCGGGTTTTGAAAACATTGGATTGGATGTGGAAATCACGCCAGGGTGCAGATCCTGCCGGGATCACCGGTTATAAAGGGCTGTTCTATCATTTTTTGAATTACGGCAGCGGAACCCGCAATCAGACCAATGAACTGTCAACAATTGATACGGGTTTGCTGATGGCTGGTATTTTAACCTGCCAATCCTATTTTGATCAGGATAATGCCAGTGAGAAAAGAATCCGTGAATTGGCCGATTCATTGTATTTGCGCGTGGAATGGGACTGGGCAATGAACGGTCAGGAAAACATGTCGATGGGCTGGCACCCCGAAAAGGGCTTTTTAACAATGACCTGGAACGGTTACAATGAGGCCATGATCCTGATTATTATGGCTATAGGCTCGCCTACTCATGGGATTCCCGCTGAAGCCTGGACAACCTGGTGCGATACCTACAAATGGGAAAACTTTTACGGTTATGAACAGGTGAATTTCAGTCCGCTGTTTGGCCACCAATATTCTCATATGTTTATCGATTTCAGGGGAATAAAGGATAATTACATGAGAACCTGCGGCATCGATTACTTTGAAAATGCCCGCAGGGCAACCGTTTCCAATCGTGCTTATTGCATCGAAAATCCAAAAGGATTTAAAGATTATTCCGGGAATATTTGGGGACTTACTTCCTCTGATGGTCCGGCAAATGAAAACAGGATGATCAACGGCAGGCAGATCAGCTTTGCTACTTATAGTGCAAAGGGGGCAAGTGCTTTATATATTAATGATGATGGGACCATTGCCCCAACCGCGGCGGGAGGTTCAATTCCATATGAGCCGGAAATCTGTATTAATTCTCTATATGCTATGAAGCAGAAATATGGAGATAAACTTTATCAGCAATACGGATTCAAGGATGCATTTAATCCCACCTATACATTTGATCCGAAGCATCCGGAAGGATGGTTTGATGTTGATTACCTCGGAATCGACCAGGGGCCGATATTGATTCAATTGGAGAATTATGAAACCGGCTTAATCTGGAATACGTTAAAAAAGAACCCTTATATCGTGAGCGGTCTGCGTAAGGCCGGTTTTACAGGAGGGTGGCTTGATAAAACAAAACCGATCAAACCTTAACGTCGGTATAAAAAATCTACTTATGAAACGTATCAACCTGAAAATCATTATCCTTTTAATCCTGATCCTTTCCGGAAACTCTTTTGTATTTGCACAAAACAGGGTTGTCACAGGGAAGGTTACGGGGTCGGATACCGGTGAAACACTTCCGACCGCAACGGTTGCTGTTAAAGGAACAACCCGCGGTGTTATCACCGATATGAATGGTAATTACCAGATCGAAATTCTACCCGGAGATGCCATATTGAAGTTTTCTTTTGTAGGCTACGATCCTCAGGAAGTGGAGATTGGAAACAAAACCGTGATCAATGTTACGCTGCAAGTAAAAAGATCTACCCTGGAAGAGGTCGTGGTAATCGGATATGGTACAGTGAGGAAAAGCGATCTGACCGGGGCGGTTAGTTCAGTGAAATCCAAAGATCTGGTAAAAATAACTTCTATCAACCCGGAGCAGAATCTTCAGGGAAAAGTTACAGGGGTGCAGGTGACCAGTACTTCCGGGGCACCGGGGGCTACTCCGGTGGTGCGGATCAGAGGAGTTGGAACATTTAATAATTCATCGCCGATCTATGTGGTTGATGGGGTCATTCTGGATAATATCTCTTTCCTCAATTCGGGCGATATCGCCTCCATGGAGGTTTTAAAGGATGCATCGGCAACGGCAATTTATGGTTCGAGAGGTGCAAACGGAGTCATTATTGTTACTACGAAAACCGGAACGAAAGGGTTGGATAAGCCGGTTTTCAGTTTCGCCTCAGAATTCGGAATGCAATACCTGGCTAAAAAGATCGATCTGCTTAACGGAAAGGAGTTTGCAATTATTACCAATGAAATCGTATCAGGGACCTATAATAATGTGGATGCGGTTCCGAATACCGATTGGCAGGATCTCGTTTTTCATCCGGCACCCATGCACAACAGCCAGTTTTCCATTGCCGGTGCAACCGCCAAAACCGAATATTACGTGAGTTTCGGGCTTTTTCAGCAAGATGGCATCATCGATAAATCGAGCTATAAACGGTACACTATCAAAATCAATAATGCATACAAATTAACCGATCAGATCAAATTCGGCAATAATTTTACCCTTGCTCCCTATCAGCAGCAGAATGCACCTAATGTCACCTATTCCGTATACCGTGCGCAGCCATTATTGAATCCATATTATGCAGATGGATCTTATGGAGTGGTTTACAATGTTGGAAATCCGCTTGCCGACCTCGAGTATTATAACAATTACGCATCAGGAGTACGCGGGGTAGGGAATATCTATGGAGAATTCACTTTCCTCGACGGTTTTACGCTGAGATCAAGTTATGGCGTGGATGCCGGTTTCGGGAAGGCTAAGAGTTTTACGCCGGCGTTTACGGTTTATAATCCGGATGGAACCGCTACCCAGCAGCAGAATATATTGAGTGATATCCATAAAGGCAACTCTGAGAATATGAGCTGGCTGTGGGAGAATACACTGAATTATACCAAAACATTTGGCATACACAGCATTAATGCAGTGGCCGGATATACCATGCAGGAAACCAATTCAGAATCCCTTGGCTTGTCGGGCGAAAATGTGATCCGAAATGGCAGTGATTTCTGGTACATCGGGCCTCCCTATGTTTACGATCCATCGAATAATGTCAATACTATTCAGTCCATAACCAATGGAGTAGACCCCAATCAGTATTATTCCATGCTCTCCTACCTTTTCAGAGCGAATTACACGCTATTGGACAAGTATATGTTCACAGTTACATTCAGGCGCGATGGATCATCGAAATTTGCCAAAGAAAATCGCTTTTCCAATTTCCCGTCCTTTGCTGCAGGATGGAATATCGGGCGTGAGAAATTCATGGAAAAACTACCGATGTTCACGACGATGAAAGTCAGAGCAAGCTGGGGAATAATCGGGAACGAGAAGATCAGCTATTTTGACCGGTTTGCACGGGTTCAGTCCGACATCGTTGCCGTAATCGGTCAGCCCGATATTGCAATAGCTGCGGCATCTTACGGTAAGAGCGGTAATCCTAACCTCAAATGGGAAAGCACCACTCAAACCGACGTCGGTCTGGAATTCGGCATGATCAAAAATAAACTGACCGGGGAATTTGATTTCTACAACCGGATTACTGAAGACATCCTGGTTGAACTGTCCACTCCCGGGCACATGGGTAATGGTTTGGGACAGAAAATAAGATATAATGCCGGGTCCGTTCTGAACAGGGGATTGGAACTGAATCTGAACTGGCGGGATCAGGTTGGTGAGTTTACTTATGGTTTCGGTGTTTTAGGATCAACCATTCACAATGAAGTTTTATCTATTGGCGGTGCCAGCGGGGTGGACTCATTATTGATCGGAGGGTACCTTGGAAATGGTCAGGCAGTTACGCAAAGCCGCGTAGGACTTCCAATCGGGGCATTTTTCGGTTATGTTACGGATGGGGTGTTCCAGACTCAGGAAGAGCTTGATGCTTACCCGCATTCATCCCAGGCTGAAGTGGGCGATCTTCGCTTCGTGGATACCAATGGCGACGGCAAATTGAACAGTCTCGACCGAGCCTATCTGGGCTCCTCAATCCCGAAATTTGTATATGGATTCAACTTCGAGCTCGCTTATAAGGGGTTTGAGTTTTCAGCTGATTTCCAGGGCCAGGTTGGTAACAAAATATTCAACGGAAAAGAGGTTGTACGCCCCGATCCCTATAATTTCGAGCAGCATGTATTTAACAGGTGGACCGGATCTGGCACCAGTAATACCGAACCGCGGTCATCATTTGGCGGATATAACTTTTCGATTTCCGACCGTTTTATACAGGATGGCTCGTTCATGAGGCTGCGGAATGTCACCCTGGCTTACCGGGTGCCTGAATCCTTCGCGAAAAAAATCAAGCTGAACGACCTGAGGATTTATCTGAAAGGAACCAATGTATACACCTTAACGAAATTTACCGGATATACCCCGGAGATTGGCAGCTATGATGTGCTCTCCAATGGTATCGATAACGGCACTTACCCGGTTACTGCAGTTTATTCTGTTGGTATTAATTTAACATTTTAAGCAAGATGAAAGCACTGATAAAATTTACAATAGCATCCGTCCTGCTTATTCTTCCTCTGGCAGGATGTTCAGATTTTCTTCAGAAAAATCCGCAGGGTGAACTCACCCAGGAGGTTTTCCCGCAAACGGCTTCGGATGCCATGCTGGCAACCAATGCCGTTTATTCCAGTATCAGGGATTGGTTCTATAACGCAGGCGGTTACCCGATTCTCGATATCATGTCGGATGATTCGCACAAGGGGAGTAATCCAAATGATCAGTTAACAACAGTAGGGCCATACGATTCTTACAAATTCACGGTTACCGGAGATGGATTGGACCGCTGGTGGAGCACCCTTTATGAAGGTATCAAACGTGCGAATGTGGTCATTGAGAAGGTTCCGTCGATTGTGATGGATGAATCAGTTAGAGCTCAATGTATTGCCGAAGCCAAATTCCTGAGGGCTGTATATTATTTCGATCTGGTTCGTACCTGGGGTGGTGTTCCAAAAGTAATCACCGTTACACCACCGCTTCAGCTGGCCCGATCGACAAAGGAAGAAATTTATCAATTGATAATCGAGGACCTCGGATATGCCATCGATAATCTTCCGGAGAAAAGCTCGCAGGAGATGAAAGATCACGGACGGGCCACGAAGGGTGCGGCAAAGTCGCTGAGAACGAAAGTTGCACTGTTTCAAAATGATTTTCCCGGCGCTGAACAATATGCCCTGGAAGTGATCCGATCGGGTGAATATGACCTGGAGCCGGTATTTGCTGATGCCAACGGTAAAAATGGTGAGCATGGAATAGAATCTGTTTTTGAAGTCGGCGCTATGGAGGTGGAAGGAACATTCGGTGATCAATATGCAAATACACAGGGAGTTCGGGGAACTCCTAACCGGGGATGGGGTTTTAATCGTCCTTCTGAAGATCTTCGGAATTCATTTGAACCGGGTGATCCAAGGCTGGATGCCACGATCATTGATCTGGGTGAAACGCTCGACGGCATTAAGATCATGGGAGACGGAACCACCCCTGATTTTCTGTATGATGCAGACGGGAAAATCATTGAACGCGAATGCTATAACCAGAAAGTATGGATGCCGGGCAATAACACGATTACACAATTTGGCCATAACCGTCGGATCATCCGTTATGCCGATGTATTATTAATGGCTGCAGAGGCTCTGAATGAAAACAATAAACCAGGTGATGCTTTAGTCTATCTGAATAAGGTTCGTCAAAGGGCACGGGAGGGAAATCCGGCAATTCTGCCTGATATCACTGAAACAGGGAAAGATAATCTTCGTAATATCATTCTAAATGAAAGGCGCCATGAACTTGCTCTTGAAGGACATCGCTTCTGGGATCTGGTTAGAACAGGTAAAGCAGCCACGGTGTTTGGCCCGCTTGGTTTCGTAGCCGGGAAACATGAACTTTTACCAATCCCGCAAACCGAAATTGATATCTCCCAGGGAATCCTGGTACAAAATCCGAATTGGAATTAACATAATATTCAATTAATTAAGAATTCAATAAAATCTAAGTTTCACATTAAATGACCAATTTATGAAAAGAAAGAATGTTTTTCTAAGTGTAATTCTTATAACTGCGATGTTCGCCATTGTACTGACCAGTTGCAAGAAAGAACCGACGGATTTTACGTTGGCTGCTTTGGTAACAGGAACCATTGATTTGAATGGTGCTACCTCACCGAATACGGTACCGGTTAAACCTGCAATCGTGGCTACCTTCAATACCGACGTTGATGTAGCTACTGCTATTCCTGCTAACGTTTCCCTGGTTCAGGATTATGACAAGGCTGTTATGGCTGTGACCGTTACCGCCAGCGGGAAAACAATTACTGTAACCCCAACTGAAGACCTGGGCAATGGTGCGCTGTACAAACTCTCGCTTTCAGCCGGACTGAAATCTACCGGTGGATTAGCATTGACTTCTGTTGCACGCACTTTTACGACTCTCGGAACTTTTGTTCCTAAAGGTACCATTGCTTACTGGAACTTCGAAGATAATGCCAATGACCAGATCGGCCCATACGATCCTGCAGCCGGCGGTATTGTTGCAATCACTTATGCAGCATCTCGTAATACAGCTGCCGGCAAGGCCGCTACTTTCGACGGTACAACCAGTATTATTGAGGTTCCTAATGGTGATGTACTGATGAATTCTCCGGATTTCACCTTAAGTTTTTGGGTAAAAACCAATTCTACAGGCCATGTTGATGCAGGTGGTAACCCGGCCGGCTATTTCGTTATAGGTTTGGCAGCATTCTACGGCTTCCAGTTCGAAATATCAGGGGATTTTAGCTCGTGCAAACTTGCCGCAAGCTATGATATCGGTGGCGGAAAGGCTGCATCAGAAGACCTGTGGTTCCCGGGTGATGGTAAGAACAAGGACAACGGCGGATGGCAAGGATGGGAATTCTGCAAGGACCTGACCGGTTCCGGCGGGGTAGCCGGCCTGATCAAGGACAAATGGACCCAGGTAGTTTGTAAGTATGAGGCTTCCACAAAAGTTGGAACCATGTATATCAACGGGGAAAAAATGAAATCTCAGAATTTCAACCTATGGCCTGACGGCGATGCCAAACGGAATGTTACCGGTATGAAATATGGCGGGATTGCGCCGGAAACGGTTAATGAACTGGCATTTGGCTTTATCCAGTCGAGAGCCGGTACCCTTTGGGATACTGAGCCCTGGGGTGGATATGATTTCCCAACTTCCAACCACTTTAAAGGTCAGCTCGATGACGTCAGGATCTTCCATAAGGCCCTGACTGAAACTGAAATTCAGCTCATGTATAACTCTGAGAAGTAGATCTCAGTTATTGCAACCTCAGGGAGGATTCAGGGTCATCCTGAACCCTCCCTTTTTTTGAAATGCATCACCACGGAGGCACAGAGAACACAGAGTTCCACGAAGATCAATCAAGCACCCTTCATTAACCAATTTGAGTAATCTTCTCCGTGCTTCTCAATGTTCTCTGTGTCTCCGTGGTTTTTATATCATAATTTTTACTTTTGAATAATTAGCTGTTATTAAATATTATCATCTTGAAAAAGCTCTGTATTATCTTTTTTACTGTTATCAGCATCTTTGCAACGATGAATTCCTGCAAACCTGAACCGGCTAACCATGGCACCATTCAGTTGGTCCGGGTTATTGCCGGTGATATCACCCTGAATGCCGATGTAACATCAGCCGATATCCCGGCTGATGCCAATTTTAGTATAGAATTCAGCAGTGCGGTTGATACGGCTACCGTACGTAATGCAGTTTCACTGAAAAGGGAAAACGGCGCCCTGGCAGCCTGTAGTTTCTCTTATTCCGGTGACTTAACCACAGCCATCCTTAATCCTTTACAAAACCTTGATTTTCTTATAACTTACGACTTGTCGATCGGTTCCGGGATCAAAGGTGCATTAGGCGAATCCTTCCCTGGCATAGTGTACAAACTGACTACAGCCCAGGGAAAGCTCACCTTAAAAAATATTACTTTGAATGGATTGCCCTTTAAAACTACCAAACCACTGATAAACATTGATTTTAAGCATATTACCTTAGTAGCCGAATTTTCAGCTCCTTTAAAACCAGCTGATTATCAGCCTTTTTTCACTCTTTCCGGCGGAATCACCCTGAACGGAACCCTGGCGGCTGATAACAGTTCCGTAACATTTAACAATTCTGATCCGCTGAAAGGGTACAACAAATACTTTTTTACCATTTCGTCAAACCTGACTTCCGGGGAAGGATATTCCTTTGACGGTTTTTCAAATTCATTTTATACAGCCCTGGATTCCACTGAAAAATTTCCGAGGATTTCAGATGATGAACTAATTGACCTTGTGCAGCGGCAAACCTTCCGCTATTTCTGGGAATTCGGCCATCCATCTTGCGGATTAGCCAGGGAGCGAAACACTTCAGGAGATATTGTGACCATCGGGGGATCGGGTTTTGGGGTTATGTCGCTGATAGTGGGAATGGAACGCCAGTATATTACCAGGAATGACGGTTTGAACCGGTTGGACCAGATCCTGCATTTCCTGGAAACCTGCGACCGGTTTCATGGAGCCTGGCCGCATTGGCTCAATGGGGTGACCGGTAAAACTGTTCCTTTCAGTACTTTGGATAATGGCGGTGATATCGTGGAAACCTCTTTCATGATTCAGGGTTTGCTGGCTATGCGGGAATATCTGGATGGTACCGATCCGCGTGAGGAATTGCTGATATCGAGGATCTCCAATCTTTGGGAAACGGTTGAATGGGACTGGTTTACGAGGGGTGAAGATGTTTTATACTGGCACTGGTCGCCTACCAATTTTTTCAATATGAACTACCGGATCAGGGGGTATAACGAAACTCTCATTACCTATGTGCTGGCGGCCTCGTCGCCCACCCATGCAATTCCTGCATCAGCTTATCACCTGGGTTATGCCGGTAATGGATCCATCCGTAACGGCAAAAAATATTTCGGAATTGTTCTTCCGCTCGGAGGGGATTTTGGCGGGCCGTTGTTTTTTACTCATTACTCTTTTCTTGGACTTGATCCCCGGAAATTACAGGATGATTATGCCGATTACTGGGTGCAAAATGTTAATCAATCGCTTATCAATATGAGTTACTGCATCGCCAATCCGAAAAATTATATCGGATATAGTGCTGATTGCTGGGGACTTACGGCAAGCGATAATCAATCAGGATACAGTGCCCATTCTCCAACAAACGACCTGGGTGTGATAACTCCAACGGCTGCGATCTCGTCGCTCCCGTATACACCTGAGCAATCGATGAAAGCCATCCGGCATTTTTATTACCGGCTGGGCGATAAACTTTGGGGGCCTTATGGATTCTATGATGCATTTAATATTACATCTGGCTGGTGGGCCGATTCATATATTGCCATTGACCAGGGTCCGATCGTCGTGATGATTGAGAATTACCGGTCGGGGCTTCTTTGGAAATTGTTCATGACATCTCCGGAGGTCAGATCCGGATTAACCAAGCTGGGCTTTACCTATTAATTTGTTTGCTATGAAATCTAAACTCTTACGGATTAGTGTTTTGATTTTGCTATATGTCATCCCGGGAATATCCTGTACGAAACGGGTAGAGATAGATCGTACACGGGAAAAGTTTGTTAATTCTCTGCTGTCAAAAATGACTCTCGAAGAAAAGATCGGGCAGATGACTTTATATACCAGTGGTTGGGATGTTACCGGCCCGGTTTTGAATGCGAGTTACCGGAAAGATATCCTGACCGGCCGTTGCGGCAATTTGTTCAATGCCCATACTGTTTCCTACAACCGGGAATTGCAGAAGATAGCAGTAGAAAATACCCGCCTGAAAATACCGCTATTGTTTGGTTATGATGTGATTCACGGATATAAAACGATATTTCCGGTTCCGCTGGCGGAGGCTTGCTCCTGGGACCTGGAACTCATTGAAAAATCGGCCCGTCTGGCTGCCAAAGAAGCTGCCTCTGCAGGACTAAACTGGACATTCGCACCCATGGTGGATATTGCACGCGACCCGAGGTGGGGCAGGGTGACAGAAGGTGCCGGCGAGGATCCTTATCTGGGAGGCCTGATTGCAGCAGCCCGCACACGCGGTTTCCAGGGCGATAGCCTGTCGGATCCTTTAACGCTGGCGGCTTGTGTCAAACATTTTGCTGCTTATGGAGCGGCTGAAGGGGGGCGTGATTACGGCACAGTGGATATGTCGGAGCGAACCCTTCGTGAAGTTTATCTGCCGCCTTACCATGCAGCTGTTAAGGCAGGTGCCGCAACCGTGATGTCGTCCTTCAACGAATTGTTTGGTTCCCCGGCCACAGGCAGCCGGTTTCTGCTGTATCAGGTTCTTAGAAAAGAATGGGGATTCCATGGATTGGTTGTCACTGACTATACTTCGATCAATGAGATGGTCAACCATGGATATTCCATGGATGAGAAGCAGGCTGGTGAGCAGGCGCTTACAGCCGGAGTGGATATGGACATGCAGGGGGGGGTGTATCAGAATTATCTGGTTCAATTGGTTAAGGAAGGGAAAATCACAGAGAGCCTTATAGATCAGGCAGTTATTCGGGTATTGAATCTAAAATACGATCTTGGGTTATTTGATGATCCATACCGCTATCTCGATGATCAACGGGAAAAGGACAACACATTTTCCATTGAGATGATGGCCCATTCGCTTGATATTGCTCAGAAATCCATTGTTTTGCTGAGGAATGAACCTTTTAACGGAGCACGGCAGCTGCCTTTATCGCCAGCTGTCCGTAGGATTGCCCTTATTGGCCCGTTGGCGGATAATAGGATTGATATGCTTGGAACCTGGCACGCTGCCGGGGATGAAACGCACGTGGTGACTGTGCTGGAGGGACTGAAAAAGGCCGTGTCTGAAAGTCAGATCATCTATACCAAAGGCTGTGAAACTTTTGGTGAGGACCGGGCAGGTTTTGCTAATGCCATCCGTGCTGCTTCGAATGCTGATCTGGTTATTCTGGCTATTGGTGAGAATTATGGGCAGAGTGGTGAAGCTGCCAGCCGGTCAATTCTTGGATTACCCGGTGTTCAGCAGGAGTTGCTCGAAAAAATTGTGGCTACGGGAAAGCCGGTAGTTGTGCTCCTGATGGCCGGCCGGCCGCTCGTGATTCCCTGGATGGCACAGCATGTACCTGCCATTTTGAATACCTCGCACTTAGGAACTCGCGCCGGAGATGCAATTGCTGACGTATTGACCGGCAAATACAACCCATCTGGTAAGCTCACCATGAGCTTTCCACAGAATGAAGGTCAGATCCCTGTTTATTACTCTATGAAAAACACAGGAAGGCCGCTGGATCCTGCCAATAAATACACCAGTAAATATCTGGATATTCCAAATGAGCCTTTGTACGAGTTTGGATATGGGCTAAGTTACACCAGTTTTAAGTATTCAGATCTGAAACTGAGTTCAAAGCAAATCTCTATGGCAGATACGCTTACGGTGACCGTCGAGGTAACTAACACGGGTTTTGCTGCGGGGGAGGAGGTTGTACAACTGTATATCAGGGATTTGGTGGGCAGTGTTACGCGACCGGTTAAGGAGCTTAAAGGATTTAAAAAACTGATGCTTCAGGATGGTGAAACCCTTTCGGTAAAATTTACTCTTTCAGCCGGTGACCTGCGTTTTTACACCGCTGATCTGACTTATGCCGCTGAGCCGGGAAAGTTCAGGGTTATGGTTGGGGGAAGTTCGGTAAAGTGTTTAGAAGGTGGGTTTGAGCTGGTTAAGTAGGCCCGGAGCCGGGCTCTTATACACA
>QYQM01000123.1 GCA_007280905.1 Porphyromonadaceae bacterium
CTGCCTACTGCCTGCTTTTAATCCACCGGGCTACCCGTTTCCCCTGATTGCTTTGAATCTCGATAAAATAAATACCTTTTTCCAATTCACTAATATCCAAACTAAATACTTCAGATCCCAGAATCCATTGATTACTCTTTGCTAAAACTTGTCTTCCCTGCAGATCTATAACCCGCACTGAGACCTCCCCGGCGGCCAATCCGGATGTTTCAATAAACAGCCAATCCGTGGCCGGATTTGGGTAAACAGAAATCCCTGATCCCACATTCAAGGGGTTACCAAGATCACCGGTACTGCTTATTATATCGGGCTTAACCAGTTTAACATCCATATAGAAGCGGTATTCCCCGGGTTGAAAATTAATCCTGCCATTTACATCAGAGATGAGCACAGAATCCCCGGACCAATATTCATACCACCAACCGGCATGCTGAAAATGAGGATCCGCCCATGATGGCCTAATTCCAAAATTTCCGAGTATTGTTGCATTCATGGAGGTATGATTCAGATTGATGCGTTTCATGGTATCCTGGAGCGAAATCTGATAATCCGCAGTGGAGAAAAGTTCCTGATTGGTTTTCAGGTTGTTGAGTGCAGAGTAAACCTGATTGAGCCTTTTCCTCCTGTTATCTCCTGCATAGTCCCAACGGATAGGCTTACGTCCAATACGTCCATTGTAATTGATTGAGTAATCATAGCCCAAATCCCCGAACATCCAGATCATTTTAGGACCCGGAACCGTAATAAAAAAGTTGGCAGCCAATTCCATCCGTTTTAAAGCCAAAGGCAGATCCTTGATAAAATAGGCCTGATTTTGCGTGTTTCCCCAAGTGATACATTCATACATAAGTCGCTCTTCATCATGACTTTCCATATATCCGACCAGGTTTGGCTGACTCCAACCCCGTTGTTTATAGGATACCCCTGAAAAGTCCCAGCTACCGCCTGAATACCAGCCACTTACCGCCTGCCGGTAATTATAATTAGAATTACCCCAAACCAGCATTCCATAATCCGACAGCTCTTTCTCTTCCGTATTAGCCGTAAAATGTTCCAGAATAACAATAGCTGAGGGATTAGCTAACCGGATCTTATCGGTCATTCGTTTCAATATGGCAATGCGGCTGGCATCATAGGCACTCCCATCGCCTGGTGTGTTCGTAAAACCTTTGGTAAAATCAAAACGAAATCCATCAACATGATATTCCTTTAGCCAATACGTATTTACGCTATCCACAAATCGCTGAGTGGCAATACTTTCATGGTTGAAATCATAGCCCCAGGCATAGACAGGGTTGGGTGATTGCTGGTTATACCATGGATTATTGGCGGCAGGACGGTTATTTTGGGCATCCCAGTAAAGTCTCACCAGGGGCGACTGGCCATACGAATGGTTGAGAACCATATCCATGATAACGGCGATTCCTTTTTGGTGTGCGGAATCGACGAAGGCTTTAAACGTTCCCTTTGGCCCGTAATATTTGTCCACTGCAAAGTAAAACGATGGGTTATAGCCCCAGCTGTCGTTCCCCTCGAACTCCGAGACCGGCATCAGCTCTATCGCATTGATTCCAAGGCTTTTTATATAGTTTAAAGTATCAGTAAGAGCTTTAAAACTATGTGCTTCGAGAAAATCCCGCAGCAGCAGCTCATAAATGACCAACTTTTGCTTCTGAGGGGCAACAAAACCGGTCGACTTCCAAATATACTGTTGCTGTGCATCTTGCAGAACCGATACCGCCTGCGTGGTTTTCCCTGTTGGATAGGCAATCAGGTGAGGATAGGTTATTGAATCAATATATCCATCATTCCAGGGATCAGATATTTTATCCGAATAGGGATCAGCAATGCGAATTTCTCCATCAACAAGGTATTGAAACTGATACTCTTTTAAGGGTTCGAGATTATCGATTTCGATCCAGTATCTCAACCCATCAGGCGTCTTATTCATCAGAAATGATTCATTAACGGCCCAATTGTTGAAATCTCCGATCACAAAAACAAATTCTTTCTGAGGAGCAAACAGCACCAAAACGGCTGATTGGTCATTGATGTAATTAATCCCATCTTTTACCCCGGCAGGCAATTCGGAAATAGTACCGGCACCTTTAATCAGGTAATTAAATGTATCCGTAACGCTCAATCCTTGGCCAAAGGCTTTGGCTTCAACCAAATGATAACCTGTTTGACCGGCAGATAATGAATAAACCAGACTATTGCCGGCAATTCCGGTAATCCTGACACTATCACGAAACAGGACTATCGAATCCGCGCTGGTAGCGGCAATCTGAATGTCGATAGCTGATCCCGGATCAATTGCTAAAAATTCCTTATCGGGTTTAACAAAATTGATATTCAGTCCGGCTTCGAAAACATCTGCAAAAATATCGGATCCGTCGGCCGATCTTCCGGTTTTACTGCCGGTTGCATCGCGGAAAACAAATGCCAGTTTAAGAATTTTTTCTGTTGCCGGAACTGCGTAATAGGAACGGATAGAAGGACCTATTTTCAATTCCCACAAATTATTACCAAGCGATCTAAGTTTGGCCTTGTTGGTATTTTCACTCCAACCAGCCACTACATATTTCCAGTTCGTCGGATCGGTACTCAGGTTTGTGATAACTCCTGTATGAGCCCAAATATCTCCCGTAAAATTGGCAAGCCCGGCGTTTCCCTTTGAAGCATCAAAAATTACGGTAACCGAATCATTTTCGGTTGGGAAGGCAGGTTCTGTCCTGACAACCTGAGCCTGAAGCGATATTGACAAGATCCATAAGGAACTAATGAAAAGCGCTGTTTTATACATCCCTGTTTTGATATTAAGCGAAAGTACACATATAATCCGTCGGCCGGGGTTATATAAAAACCCACTTAACCAATCAGATGGTTAAGTGGGTTTTTCAGAAAACAGGTTAGTTTTTAACGATTACATAGGTATAGATCGGCCCTCTGAGATCGAGTGTAACAGTATAATGACCATTAGTTGCGATCGGGATATTTGCTCCGTCATACTCGAGTGACAAGTTGGTTTTGTTGTCACCGAAGTTGATGGTCCATGCGTCATTGGCGCGGAATTTAAGATCTCCGGCAACGAGGTCGAGGGTAATTGACCAAGTGCCCGCTGTAGCATCAAAAGTCATTTTCTGATCGCTGTCCCAGCCGCCTGATGTGGCATTGCCAATCACGCCCCATACCGTTTTAACAATAGTATAGGTGAGCGCAGGAAGATTCACATTGATTTTATAATACCCGGCTTCAGCTGCCACAATATTTGCTCCATTCGGATCAAGTGTTCCGTTTGCTCCATCGTCTCCCCAGTTTGTGGTCCAGCTCGGTCCATCGGTAAATTTAAATTGTGTGCCGGCATTTGCGAACCAGATATAACCTTCGTATTTGCCATCACTGAGCAATGAACTGACAACCGGTGCTGCACCAGGACTCCAGCCTTGATAGGAACCCGGAACATATAATTTCGGATAGTTGACAATTACCCGGTACGGTTTAACCGAAAGAGTTAAGATGCTTGAATAGGCACTTGGAACTAAATCGCTTACACTGGCAGCAATGCGAATCTGCAGATCAGCAGAAACAGCGGGAGCCAGTTCGGCAGCCATCAGCATGTTGTTAAGGTCACCATAGGTCAATGTCCCTGTAAGAGCAGTTGTTGTGATAATAGCTGTCGGTTTAGCGAAATTATCACCGGGCAGGCTCATTTCCACCTTATAAGTAACGGCAGCAGCGAAGCCATAATTTGCAGCGGCCGACCAGGTAAAAGTCAAATCGTCTGTAGCATTGGATTCGGTCAGTTCAAGGCTTAATCCTGCTGCAGGAGCGGTGATAACCGGAGCCGTTGGATCTGAGATTACCGGACCAACTGCCTCTTTCTTACAGGAAGCGAGAACCAGTACCGCAGCCATTACGATGTATATTAATCTATACTTCTTCATGTTCTTTAAATTTAATTATCTGATTAATAACCAGTATTCTGTTTAAGGTTCGGATTTGCACCAATATCGGAGGCAGGGATCGGGAACAGATTGAATTTACTGTCAACACCGATACCTTCTTTAACATTCCCTTTCCATGGCCACAGGTATGAATCACCGGTAAATTTCCCATAGCGGATTAAATCGGTTCTGCGGGTACACTCCCAATAAAGTTCTCTTGCACGTTCATCCAGGATGAAGTCAAGAGTCAGGTCTCCGGTGGTTATGTTGGCGGAAGCATCGGCATAGGCTCTGGTTCTCAGTTCATTAACCAGTTCCAAAGCTTTTGACATACTACCACTGCCTCCACGAACAACTGCTTCGGCATACATAAGATAAACATCAGCTAACCTGAACATCGGGAAATCGGTATCGACAAAGTCAGTGGCCGAACCTGTGGCACCAGTTGATGTGACATTCTTGAATTTAGTCACAGCGAAACCCTGGGTAAAGTCGTCCATGATTTTTGCGATTTCAAGATTTTGACCGCTGGTATGGAACAAAGCACGATGGTCAAAACTTTCCCTGACAACTGTATAGGTATAATCCGGGACACCCAATTTCATTGTAATGGTATAGGTTCCTGCTGCAGCGACGGCAATATTGGCTCCATTCTGTTCCAGGCTGCCGTTTACTCCGTCATCTCCATAGTTCACATCCCAGCCATCATTTGCGCGGAACTTAATGTCTCCGACTTTTAGATCCAGGATTGCTGTCCATAAACCGGTTGCTGCATCGAAAGTCATATTCTGATCGCTGTTCCAGCCGTCTGCGGTAGCCGACCCGATAACACCCCAATCAGTTTTCAGCATGGTATAGGTTAAAGCGTTCAGATTTACATTCAGCTTATAATATCCGGGGTCGGCAGCTACTATGTTGGCACCGTTTTTGTCGAGCGTTCCATTAGCTCCATCATCGCCATAATTCACATCCCAGTTAGGTCCTTCGGTAAACTTGAATTGTGTATTGGCATCTGGGAAATAGAGATAACCTTCATAATTCTTATCGCTTTTAACAGAAGCAATAACGGTAGTCGTATTTGTAGGGTCCCAGGCATTTGGTTTCTGATAAGAACCAGGAACATACAAAACAGGATAACTCGATTTTTTAGGAATATAAACGGGAGAAACAGCTAATGAACCGGTCAGATTCGGATAGAATTTATGAACCAAAGCTTTAGTGGTGCGGTTTCCGGCCCACCCTCCGGTAATACCGAAATCTGCCGGAACCATATTTCCTCCAACTGAGGCAAAGATAATGAAACTCATCCCGCCATAGGTTTTGGTTCGCAATCCATCGAAGGTAACGGGAAAAATGATCTCTTTCGAATTGTTGTTATCGGCCAGGAAATTATTCTGGTAATTTGGTTCCAGTGTATAACCTGCAGCGATAACCTTATCGCAATATTCAGCACACTCGGTATTCTTGGCGGTTCCGGTGTAAACTTCAGCGTTCAGGTAAAGTTTAGCCAGCAAAGACCACACGGCTGCTTTATCGGCCCGGCCGTACTCATTGGTTCTTGCAACAGGCACCAGAGGTTCCACCTCTTTCAGTTCAGACTCAATATATGCGAAGATTTCTGCGCGATCCTTCTGAACCGGGAAGAAAGCACCAACCGCATCTGCGTCAGTCACAAACGGAACATTACCAAACATATCCATTGCGTGATAGTAGCTGAGGGCTCTCATAAAGCGGGCTTCAGCGCGATAACCCTGGATATTGGTTTTATCAACGCCGGAAATTCCTCTGCTATCGAGTTTGGCATCTGATGATTCACGGATAAACTCATTACAGAGTGATATCTGATAATATATCCTGTTATACATGGCCGTAATAAACTCACCCGATGGTGTCCAGTTCATTTCATGGAAATTTCTCAGGGTACCATCGTTCCATCCATTAACAGCTTCATCAGTAGGAAGTTCCTGAGCAAACCAGTATTGACGCAGGTAAGTGGAAAATCCCTCATCGATACCACTGATATCAGGCATACCAGCCGGACCCTGCTGACCGCTGACGGCCAGCCCGGCATAAACTTTAGCGAGTACCTGGTAATAGGATACCGGGTTGTCGTATACGGAGGCAGATGTGACCTCATCCTTATCCAGTGGAATAGTATCCAGATCTTTAATACAGGAAGTAAATCCGAATACAAAGGATACCACCAGGCATGAATATAATGAAAACTTTTTCATAATCTTTAATTCCAATTAGTTACGATTAAAAATCCAATTTCAGTCCAAGCAGGAATACTCGCGGACGAGGATAAAAATTACTATCAAGGCCATTGAATACTTCAGGATCCAGGCCTTTATAGTTGGTCAGAACAAATGCATTCTGGACGGTCAGGGACAAATAGAGATCCAGCTTTTTATCGGCCAGGTTTTTGAACTGGTAACCCAGGTTAATGTTATCCATACGGAAGAAAGAGGCATCCTCAATATAATAATCTGACCAATACTTTGGATTGACCCACCCGGTATAAACAGCATCCGACACTACGTTAGTAGCGTAACCAACTCCATTATACATATATGCTGAAACACCGTTACCGGAATTCACATTATTGTATACGTAGTTTCCGAGGTTAACCCTGCCTGCAAAGGAGAAATCCCAGTTTTTATAGGAGAACCTTGAGTTGATACCCATAAATACATCGGGTGAAGGTTTTTTATACTGGTATTTATCAAGATCAGAAATTTTGCCATCGCCATTGCGGTCGACATACAATCCTTCGATTGGTTTTCCGGCCTTATCATATACCTGCTCATAGACATAATAGGAATAAGCAGGGAAGCCAACTGAATGAATCTGGATCGTATTACCGACACCACCGCTGACACCTCCCACAAAGACTCCTTTGTAGTTTGGATCATCGGTAGCGGTTAGCTTAGTAATTTCATTCTGATTAAAGGAAACATTATATCCGACTTCCCAGGCCATATCTTCAGTGGAAATGATCCGTCCCAAAACCGAAAACTCGACTCCTTTGTTTAAGAGGTCGCCTACGTTCGTCAGGATTTGATTGGTAAGATTAGTACCTGCAGGAACCGGAATTGTATTGATCAGGTCTTTGGTAGGCCTGTAATAATATTCAATAGATCCGGTCAAGCGATTTTTCAGGAAACCAAAGTCCAATCCAATGTTATAGGTTGTCGTTTCTTCCCATTTCAGGTTGGCATCGTAGCCTTCCGGACGGAGCGTTGTGATCCACTGATTACCAAACTGATATGCTGCAGTAGGTTCACTGTAGGTGTAACGGGCGAGGTATGGATAATCACCAGAGGTGATATTTTGCTGACCGGTAACACCATAACCCAGACGGAGTTTCAGGTCGGAAACAGCGCTGACATCCTTCAGAAAACTCTCTTCCTTGATTTTCCATGCAATTGCTGCAGATGGGAAGAGGCCCCAGCGGTTGGCTTTGGCAAAACGTGAGGAACCGTCATCTCTTAGAGTAAAAGTTAATAAATACTTATCCATCAAAGCATAATTGACACGGCCAAAGAAAGATACCAGATAGCTTTCAGTAGCATAATCTGTATCGCTGTTGACTTTTGTTGCAGCCTCATTTGTTTCATAATAGGTGCCTTGCCGCCAGAAATGCTGCCAGGAATATCCGGCCATAACATCCAACTTGCTTTGCCCAAATTCCTTGACATAATTCAGATAGAAATCCAGCAGATCATTCTTCTTTGACTGATCATATTTTGCATTTATTCCGCCAATTGAGTTTCCATTGGCGTCTATTTCATAATTTTGACGGGCAGATGCAGGGACAAAAACGGTGCCCTGACTGTTCGAACGATCAGTTGCGATGTTCAGGTTAGCCCTCAGGTCCGGTAGGAAATGAAATTTATAATCAACTTGTACATTGCCCATTAAACGGTTCACATT
Source organism: Porphyromonadaceae bacterium (assembly GCA_007280905.1). Lineage (GTDB taxonomy): Bacteria > Bacteroidota > Bacteroidia > Bacteroidales > UBA12481 > UBA12481. The sequence goes on from QYQM01000123.1 coordinate 7,884, forward strand.
CGATTTGTCATTTCGCAGTTCGAGCAGTCCCAGCGGGTTTCGGGTTGCGATGTTGATTGGATCTCCATTGGTCTGAAGCCATTCAAAATAGCCGCCATAGGTAGTTGTGTCGCTAAGGACAGCTTGTGTCGGATCAAAACCGAGAGCACTTCCAATGGCCCCACGGTTTGCAAATCGGTTGTTTTCCCTCATTCCCTTGGCATTCACGCTGACTTTCAGGTGGTTGTCAAAGAAGGTGGGATCCAGTGAAAGGGCACCTGTATAGCGCTCCATTGCCGAAGTTTTCAGAATACCCTTCAGGTTTGAATAACCGAGAGATGCACGGTATGGCAGTGTTTTGATTGAGCCGGTGGCACTGAGGTTATGATCATGTCCGAAAGAGTTTTTGAAAATTTCCTTCTGCCAGTCGGTTTTTGCATTTCCCAGAACAGCTAATGCATTAGGATTATCTTTATACCGCTCCTCATAAAGAGCCCGGTACTCATCTGCACCAAGAACAGAAATCTGATTGGGAATAGTAAAATAAGAAGCCTTACCGTCATAACTGATTTTCAGTTTACTTCCGGCCACTCCCTTTTTTGTTGTAATAATAATAACCCCGTTGGAAGCACGTGAACCATAGATAGCGGTTGCAGAAGCATCCTTCAGAATGGTAAAAGATTCGATATCGTTCGGATTAATTGCATTCAGCGGGTTCCTCATACCATCGATCCCTTCATTGTCGAGTGGAATTCCATCGATAACCCACAGCGGAGCATTACTTGCCGACATGGATGAACCGCCACGGATGCGGACAGTAGCTCCTTCACCCGGAGCGCCCCCACCGGTAGTAATCTGAACACCTGATGCTTTACCAATCAGGAGTTCCTGAGGCGAAGCAATAGTGCCACGGTTAAAATCCTTTGAACTGATGGCTGTAACCGATCCGGTAGCATCACGTTTTTTTTGCGTACCGTAACCGATAACTACAACACCAGCAATGGATTCAGTTGAAGAAACCAGTCTGACATTAATTGTTCTGACGGTTCCGACTGTAACCTCCTGCATCGTATAACCGACATAGGAAAACACCAGGATCTGACCCTGCGCTGCACTTACTGCAAATTTACCAAAAGCGTCCGTAATGGTTCCCTTGGTAGGATCAGATTTGAGACTGACAGTGGCACCAATTAAGGGATCACCACTTTGAGAATCAGTCACTGTTCCTGTAATCAACTGTTGAGCGAAGGCCATCTGACCCATAAACAACAGGATGAAAACCGGCAGGAACAGCTTTCCGAGAAAAGAAAAACTATCTCTGTTCATTGCTCTAAAAGGTTTAGTATAAATTAATAGCTTTGTATTGCGCTTCGACTAGCGTAAATATAAATAAAACTATTGTAAACCCTGTGAAAATCAGGGATAACATTTACCAAGCCGGTCCAATCAGTCCTTGCCCGCCAACTTATCCTGATTTCAATCGATTGCGAAATTAATTTGCATGCCAGTCTTTCTTATGGAAACCAGGCCATCCGGCGTGTTTTAATCGTGTCGGTTGGACTGATAAGTGGGTATAAGGAGTTCGCCGACGTCGATTTCTTCTCAAAAGCCCTGCTTTCATTGGAAAACATCCCTAAATAAACATTTTGAATCGTTTTTCCGGAATCCGGCAATGATAAGGATTATGCTAACTTTATGAATTCAATCGATTTCTGAAGATATGATCTCAAGAGGACAAGTAACAATCAAAGATCTGGCGGAGGAATTGGGAATATCCCCCTCAACTGTGTCCAAAGCCCTTAAAAATCATCCTGATATCAGTCAGGAAACCCGGAAAAAGGTTAACGACCTTGCAAAACTTTGGAATTACTATCCAAATCCGATCGCACTGAGTCTCCGTAATAGCCGGACAAAAACCGTCGGATTGATCATTCCGGAGATCGTACACCATTTTTTTTCCTCGGTGATCAGCGGAATCGAGGATGTTGCCTACGATGCAGGGTATAACGTGATGATATACCAGTCGAACGAATCTTTCAACCGGGAACTTATTGCTATTCAGGCATTATTGAACAGCCGGGTTGAGGGAATACTCATCTCCCTGTCGAAGGAAACAAGAAATTTTGATCACCTGAGAAATGTTCTCGACCACGGTGTTCCTCTAGGGATGTTTGATCGGGTATGCGATGAAATCGAAACAGATAAGGTAACTGTTGACGACTACCAGGGAGCCTATGCAGCAGTGAGCCACCTGATCCGTACCGGATGCCGGAGGATTTCGCATCTTTCGGGGCCTCCCGGTTTACCGATAGCAGACTTTCGCCGGGGAGGTTACCTGGATGCACTTCGAGATAATAACCTCGAGATTAACAGGGATTTAATCATTTATTGCGACAATTTCAAACAAGCCCTTATACGAACAAAGCAATTAATGAATCTTTCTGAACCACCTGATGCTTTCTTTACGGTTAACGAATTTACGGCGACCGGGGTAGTGAAATCCCTCTATGACCTGAAAATAAAAATTCCGGAAGAAGTATCCGTTTTCGCCTTTTCTAACGGATTAATTACCCAGGTAATCAACCCTGCTTTAAGTACAGTCGACCAACATGCCTATCAGATCGGTCAAACCTCCGCCCTACTGCTTCTCGACCGTCTGTTAAACCAGCAGATCACCCGTCCGTTCATTCATCAGGTCATAAAAACAGAACTGATCATACGGGAATCGACCCGTTCCTGACACCTTTTTTCTCACTCTTAGCAAACGATTGAAATGGCAGTTGGGGTGTTATTTAACTTGATCCATCATGCCCTCAATCAGGCTATTCATATACGAATGAGCAGCTGATTACCTATATTTGATTACCGAGACAATCCTTTTTTATGAAAAAACAACCGCACCTTAGTTTTTGGCAAATCTGGAACATGAGTTTTGGATTTCTGGGAATTCAAATGGGTTTTGCCCTGCAAAACGCCAATGTGAGCAGGATTTTCGAGACTCTTGGAGCAAAAATCGAAAACATCCCGATACTCTGGATTGCTGCACCACTTACCGGGTTAATCGTTCAGCCGATTATTGGCCATTACAGCGACAAAACATGGACCTGGCTGGGAAGAAGAAGGCCCTATTTTCTTTCAGGGGCCATCTTTGCGTCAATCGCCCTGGTCCTGATGCCAAACTCACCGGCTTTGTGGATAGCAGCTGGTATGCTTTGGATCATGGATGCGTCAATCAATGTCTCGATGGAACCTTTCAGGGCTTTCGTCGGAGACAATGTTTCCTCCGAACAACGGACACTTGGATTCGCTATGCAAAGCTTTTTTATTGGGATAGGGGCCGTTATCGCCTCACTCCTTCCCTATGTTTTTACCAATTGGTTCGGCATTGCGAATACGGCAGCAGAAGGTATAATCCCTGCATCTGTCAAATGGGCCTTCTACGTTGGTGCGGTTGTTTTTATCGGAACCGTGTTGTGGACAGTCATCCGTTCGAAGGAGTATTCCCCGGAGGTGTTGGCAGAATTTGGCAAACTGGAGCAATCCGGCTCAGATGCATCCTCTGGAACCATGCGCGTTCCTTCTTCCAAGTTTTTCCGGAGCGGAATCATCTGGACATTTTTCGGATTGGTGTTTGCAGGATTAATCTATCAGCTAAAACTTGAGAAAGAGCTTTACATTCTCGGATTTGGCCTCACATTTTTCGGAATTCTACAATTAATTGCAGGTCAGCTGGTTAAGAATGGATCATCAAACGGGCTAACCGAAATTCTTACAGATTTGCGGCTGATGCCTAAAACCATGTCGCAACTGGCCATTGTCCAGTTTTTCTCATGGCTTGCCCTCTTTTCGATGTGGATTTATACCACGTCTGCTGTGACAAGCAGTGTATATGGCACCACCGATACCACATCGCAATTATATAATGACGGCGCAGATTGGGTCGGTGTTCTTTTTGGGGTCTACAATGGTTTTGCGGCTGTTTTTGCCTTTCTACTACCGATTATTGCGCGATACACCTCACGAAAAATCACTCATTCCATTGCCCTGGTCACGGGAGGTTTAGGACTATGCAGCATTTTCCTGATAAAAGATCCAAATTTACTGATCATTCCATTTATCGGGATCGGGCTGGCATGGGCCAGTATCCTCTCTATGCCGTATGCGATTCTCACCGGATCGCTGCCCCAGAACAAGATGGGGATCTATATGGGCATTTTTAATTTCTTCATTGTTATTCCACAAATACTGGCAGCAACCTTGCTGGGCTTCTTAACGAGAAACCTGTTTGGAGGTCATGCAGTATATGCCCTAGTATTCGGAGGTATATCTATGATAATAGCAGCAATCACTGTGATATTTGTTACGGACAAGGACGATGGAATTTTGATTAAGAAATGATTAAGAAATGATTAAAGGATGCATTTTTGACCTTGACGGGGTAGTCGTAGATACAGCGCGTTACCATTTTCAAGCCTGGCATAGGCTGGCAAGGGAACTGGGCTTTAATTTCACCGAAGAACATAATGAAAGATTAAAAGGGGTTAGCCGGATGGCTTCTCTGAATATTTTACTCGAAGTTGGCGGTCTGTCGTTAACTGATCCTGAAAAACAGAAATTAGCTGCTCAGAAAAATGAATGGTATCTGGAACATATCAGAAAAATGACACCTGCCGATATACTGCCGGGAGTAACTGAATTCCTCAATCTGTTAAGGTCTGTTGGTAAGAAGATAGCATTAGGTACCGCCAGCAAAAACGCCCGTATTATTTTAACTCAGATCGGCCTTTCTGCAGCATTTGATTCCATCGTAGACGGAAACCGGGTAGCCAACGCAAAACCTGACCCGGAAGTTTTCCTCATTGCTGCTGCTGATTTAAAGCTGGGGCCAAAAGATTGCCTGGTTTTTGAAGATGCGATCGCCGGAGTTGAGGCAGCACATAATGGCGGAATGAAGTGCATCGGAATTGGCCATCATGATATCCTGAAAAAAGCAGATAAAATCATCCCTGGTTTTAAAGAGGCAACTTTAGATCTGATTGAATTTTAAACGAATCTTGCATGCGTAAATACCTTCTTGAAGACGAATGGCTCATTATTGAAGAGGGCTTTGACCGCGAAGACCATAAGAGATCGGAGTCTCTGTTCAGTCTTGGTAACGGACACATGGGTATGCGGGCCAATTTTGAAGAAACCTATACTGGTCCATCGCTGCGCGGAACCTATCTTGCCGGAATCTATTATCCGGATAAAACACGCGTCGGCTGGTGGAAAAACGGTTATCCTGAATATTTTGCCAAGGTTCTTAATGCACCAAACTGGATTGGGATGAAATTCAGGTTCAACGAAGAGGAGCTAAACCTGGATACCATGAAAGTCTCCTATTTCCGCCGGGTGTTAAATATGAAAGAGGGTATCCTGTCAAGGGAATTCATTGCATCCTGGTCCGATGGGAAACAGATCAGGGTTGAAACAGAACGGTTTTTATCGATGAAGAGAAGGGAGATTGGTGCAATCCGCTATTATATCTCCCCGCTAAATTTCTCCGGAACCCTGGAGGCCGAGCTATTCATCGACGGAAATGTGGTAAACGAGGATGCTAACTACGATGAAAAATTTTGGGAACCTGTTGACCAGTCGGGGGATGGTGCTAATTGTTATTTGCGCAGCCGGACAAAAAAGAGCGCCTTTGATATCTGCATGGCGATGCATTCTGAATGCTTATTCCTGAACGGCCAGAAAGCTATTAGCCCGGAATTAATTGTTAATCAACAATATGTTTCAAATCGATATCAATTCGATGTCAAAGAAGGGGATCAAATCCGGTTCACCAAAATTGCATGCGTAACCACATCCAGAGATTACGTGCCCGATCAGCTTTTATTTAATGCAGGTCAGATACTGGACCATGCGGTTATTTCGGGTTATGAAAATCTCAAACACGAACAGATCACTGCCTGGGCGGACAAATGGAAGACCAGCGATATTGTGATTGAAGGAGATATATCTGCTCAGCAGGGAATCCGTTTCAATATTTTTCATCTGAACCAAACCTATACGGGTTACGACCCCTTACTGAATATCGGTCCTAAAGGGTTTACCGGTGAAAAATACGGCGGCAGTACCTATTGGGATACGGAAGCCTATTGCCTTCCCTTTTATCTGAATACTGCTGACAAGGAAGTTGCACGAAATCTTTTGATTTACCGATACAGGCATCTTGGCAAGGCTATTCAGAATGCAGAAAAGCTTGGGTTTACGGATGGTGCTGCATTGTACCCAATGGTTACCATCAACGGTGAGGAGTGCCACAATGAATGGGAAATCACTTTTGAAGAAATCCATCGGAACGGAGCTATTGCATACGCTGTATATAATTATATACGTCACACCGGAGACGACTATTACCTCGCTGAATATGGACTGGAAGTACTGATTGGAATTTCCCGTTTCTGGTCGCAGCGGTTTAACTTTTCCGATCCCAAGCAACTATTTGTAATGCTTGGCGTTACGGGTCCCAATGAATATGAGAACAATGTAAATAATAATTGGTATACCAATTACATAGCTTCCTGGACACTTACTTACACCCTTGAAAGCATAGATTTTGTCAGGGGAAAGTACCCGGACGACTGGAACAGGATCGAACAAAAATCGAAATTCAGGATGATCCCCGAAACCAGCCGATGGTCAACCATACTCAATCATGTTTTCCTGCCGGCCGATGATAACCTGGGGATATTCCTGCAGCAGGAAGGTTATCTCGATAAAGAGCAGCTTCTTGCCTCTGACCTGAGCCCTGATGAGAGGCCGATTAACCAGCACTGGTCATGGGACAGAATACTTCGTTCCTGTTTTATCAAGCAGGCAGATGTCCTGGAAGGGTTATATCTTTTTGAGGATCATTTCAGTCCCGATATTATTCGTCGGAATTTCGACTTTTATGAACCCCGGACGGTACATGAATCTTCCCTTTCGCCGTGTGTTCACGCCATCCTGGCATCCAAGCTGGGTTATATTGATACAGCCTATCAATTGTACCTCAGGACCAGCCGGCTTGATCTGGATGATTACAACCATGAAGTGCAAGAAGGTTGCCACATCACGAGCATGGCAGGCACGTGGCTGGCAATTGTAGAAGGATTTGGCGGAATGCGCGTAATCGACAATCAACTCCATTTTAATCCGCTTCTTCCGCAGGGTTGGACTTCCCTGTCGTTTACCGTGCATTTCAGGGGCCATCTGCTGGTAATCATTATCGACAAACGAAGTGTCAGGGTTATTGATCAGGGAGATTCTGCGATGGAACTTTTTATCAACAATACAGGTTACCAGATTAAACCAGGAACCGAACTTACCGTGCAGTTATAAACCTTTTTATATTTATATGAGCTTTCGATTGTGTTTTGTCCTTCTGATTTCCTTGTTTTGGCCCGGTGTATTCCTTTCGGGTCAATCAAGCTACCGCTTCAGAGATCCAGAGACTTCAAGGCTCAGCCTGCAATTTGAACTTTCCCAGAACCTGATTATCATTCCAACCAGGATCAATCATTCTGCAAACCTGCAGTTGGTTCTGGATTCCGGCATCAGTAACACCATTATAACCGGTCTCAACGAGACTGACTCCATTACCATGAATACTGCCCGCAAAATCAAGGTAGGGGGATTGGGCGACGGCACTCCAATTGAGGCTTATTATTCACAGGGAAACCTGATTGAAATTGAACATCCGGATGATACTGCGTTGGGAATAACCGGCAGCAACATGGACATTTATATATTGACTACTGATCAATTTGAACTTTCACGTCAGCTCGGTATCCGGGTGAATGGGTTGGTTGGTTCTGATTTGTTTGAGAACTTCGTAATCGGAATTGATCCCATAAACAAAGAAATCACATTTCATAACCGGGAAAAATTCAATTTCAAAAAGAGTACCCGTTCCTTCTCGAAAATCCCATTGACGATAATTAACGGGAAAGCTTATATAGATGTGAAAATACTCCAGGAGAATGATTCCGCGATGACAGTAAAATTACTGATTGATACCGGCGCCAGTTTATCCTTCTGGATTGCCCCGATTGCTGACCGCTCCATTGTTATACCTCAGAAAACAGTCAGATCACTTCTTGGCCAAGGCTTGAACGGGGCCATTAGCGGGGTTAACGGAAGGGTTAAGAAGGCAGAAATAGGGCCCTATGTTTTCAGAAAGCCGCTTGTTTCCTATCCTGATTCGTCTTGTGTATCAGGTCTAAGGTTAAATGCCGAACGGCATGGAAGTTTAGGGAATGATATATTGAGGCGGTTCAGTGTCATTTTTGATTTTCAAGGTTCTGCTCTTTACTTGAAACCCAACAAGTGGTTCAGAACTCCCTTCTCTTATAACCGGAGCGGTATGGATGTGGAGAAATTGAATCCATTGATTCCTGTATATTCAATATTCAGCATTATTCCCGGATCACCTGCTGATCAGGCAGGGTTGAAGCCAGGTGATCTGATAGAATATATCAATTACCTCCCGGCTTTCAATCTCAACCTCGATGATATTAACAACACCCTCTATGGCGACGGTGGTAGACTGGTACTTCTGAGAGTCAACCGCAATGGAGAGAAGCTCAAGGTAAAGTTTCTTCTTGAAAGAAAAATATAAACATTTCAGGGCTGATTTTATGTAATATATTTAAATCTAAACATTTATTTGTTAGCAACTTAACAATATCCGAAAAAAAAAATAAGTATTTTGTGCAACGAATAAAATTAGTATTACCTTTGTATCGAATTTCAAAGGCTGGTATGACAAGATTAAATGGTTTAATATTTAGGACAATGACTACTCTGGCCGGAGAAAACCCAATGAAATCTTTGAAAAATTTTAATTATCTAATATCTTAAAATCTTTACGGAGGATTTAAAATGAAAATCAAACTGTTATCAGGTATTGCAATCGTGGGTATGGCACTTGTATTTGCTAGTTGCCAGAAGTATCCACAAGCTGAAGTTGATGCTGCAAATGCTGCAGTTGAAGCTGCTAAAGCTGCTCAGGCTAATTTGTATGTTGCATCTGAATTCAATGCACTGCAGGATTCACTGAACACTGTTTTGGCCGCTGTTGAAAAAGAGAAATCAAAACTCTTTAAAAACTACAAAGATGAAGTTGCCAAATTAACCGCTACTTCAGAAATGGCCAAAAACGTTGCTGCAAATTCAGTTGCTAAAAAGGAGCAGATGAAGCAGGAATGCACCACTACCCTGGGTGAAATCGCTGTTTTGATGGATGCAAACAAAGAAATGCTTGCCAAAGCTCCCAAAGGAAAAGAAGGCAAAGCTGCTATGGAAGCTATCCAGGCCGATTTAACCAGCATTGAAACTCAGGTAGGCGAAGTGAACAATAAATTTGCCAGCGATGATATTATCAACGCTTTGAATCAGGCTAAAGCTCTAAAAGATAAAGCTACCAGTATCAATACCGAGCTGACCGAAGTGATGGTAAAAACCAAAAGGAAATAGTAACCCTGATAAGGTATAACTAAGATCTTTGAAGCCCCGGAATCATATCATGGTTCCGGGGTTTTTTAAATCAAACCCTGCATGGCCAGAAAATTAAAAAAGAATGTCAAGGTATTTATCATAATCTTCCTTGCTTCCTTATCCATTTGTGTTTTCGGGGTTTTTTACTGGGGAACGCCAGAACCGCCTGACCAGGAACTGAATAGGGCCAGAATGGCTATTGCTGAGGCACGCAATACGATTGAAAAAGACTTCATTCCATCATCGTTGACCGATGCAGAAAACCTTTACGATTCGGCTATGTTCTATTGGAAAACTGAGAATGAACGGTTTATCCTAAGTCGCAATTACACAAAATCCAGAACATTAGCAATCCGGTCTGAACAACAGGCACTCGTAAGCCCGAAAATCGCCAATCTGAATACCACCGATTTTATTAATTCCCTGGAACGGGATCTTGCGGCAGTCAAGCGGGATACCGCCCAGATCAAACAACTATACAGCCGCCTGCCCATTCCAACGACCATCAATATAAAATACACAAGAGGTATAATCCTCCTGCGGGAGGCCGAGCTTAACCTGGAACAAAAGAATTTCAAAGAATGCCGTAGAAAGCTCGAGCTAGCCAAATTTGATCTTCTGGAGGTTGCACGTTACACTAAAACACTTTTGAATGACTATTTCTCAAACCTTCCAATGTGGAAAAGATGGTATGATCAAACTATCCGTGAATCCGCACGGAACCAATCGTATGCCATAATTGTTGATAAATTTGCAGGTAAATGCTTCCTTTTTCTGTCAGGCAAGCTACAAACTGCTTACCCTGTCGAACTTGGGAAGAATTGGATTGGAGAAAAGCGCTATTCGGGTGATAAGGCAACACCCGAGGGGAGATATAAGATAACGAAGAAAAAAGATGGCCGTCAAACGAAATATGTTAAAGCTCTTTTACTAAATTACCCAAATGATGAAGATAAGCAACGATTTCATAGTGAGATCAGGGCAAAGACACTTCCCGGATATGCCAGAATCGGCGGACTTATTGAGATCCACGGGGGTGGTGGTAAAGGAGTCAATTGGACCGATGGCTGTATTGCATTTGCAGATAACGATATGGATTCACTCTTCCGTATTGTTCCGGTTGGTTGTCCGGTAACCATCCTGGGATCATTACAACCGTTGTTTGAGATAATTAAAAATCCGAAACCATGACAATAACTGATTACCCGCTGGAAGTGCCTGAAACTCTGCCATTCCTCGAACCGCAGAAACCACGCAGGAGCATCTGGAAGATAATTCTTTATCCGTTCTTAAGCTTTCTGGGCTGTATGGCCTTTATCGCATTCAGCCTGTATATCCTCTTTTTTGTCATCCCAAACGGACCTGAAGTAACCCTTGCAAAGGAAACGAAAAACCAAAATCTGAATCTGATCCAGACTAAGGCTGCCGATATCGACAAGATTAATCAATATCTTGTAGCCCTTGAAAAGAAGGTGGATAAGCTCACCAATCAGGGTCCCTATCTGATTGTAAATACGACAGAGAATAAGTTTTACCTCTATGCTGATAATAAACTGATCCGACAGGGTATATGCTCTACCGGTAAAAACGAAGTATTAATTTACGGCAAAAAGAAAACCTTTTTCAAAAGTCCCAGGGGAGTTCACAAAGTCCTGAGTAAACAGGCGAATCCGGTTTGGGCAAGGCCCGATTGGGACTTCGTGGAAAATGGAGAACCAATCCCACCACCCGGAGATCCTTCCAGATTTGATAGCAATACTTTAGGACCCTATAAACTAGCACTCGGCGATGGTTATATGGTTCATGGCACGATCTGGAAAAGATTAATGGGACAATCCGTAACCCATGGCTGTATCAGGATGCTAGATGATGATATTACGGCTGTATATAACACTCTTCCTGTTGGTTCAAAAGTGATAATCTATTAATAGCTCGACCTTGAAAGCACTAAAAATAATAGCCCTGATCCTTGGTGTGTTGATTCTGGGAGCTTTAACCCTTTTGTACCTGGATGCCTTGAAAGCACCAAAGAAATATCTTGAGGAATTCACCAGGGAAACAGCAAACATTGGAGAAAATCAAATTGTTAAGACCTATCCTGACGATCTGTTAGAGAAACGGACCAATCTGGATGCCCGTCTGGCGATGTCAAATGACGATTCAATCGGCCTCAGGATCAGTTTAAAAGATAAATTGGTGTACCTTGAAATCAAGGGAATCGTGTTGAGCCAAACTCCAATCCTGGATTATAAAGTCAGTCATTTTCTGAAAAACCTCAGCCCGGCAGAGAAATACTTTATGTTTCACACCCCGCTGAACATTCAGAAGGATGAATCTACCATTTTCAAGGACAGGTTTAAAGAGATTATTGCACCTCCGGTCCGGCCGGCAGATGCCCCGGAAGAGACTCCTGCTCCCAAGGATACAACCAAGGAACATAAAGCCAAGGCTGCGAAAGTTCAACAGCCTGATCCTGTTATTTATCGGTTGTACCTGGATCATGGCATTAAGGTTCAATTTACCGGACAGATGCCTGATTCTATTCCGCAATTCTGGCCAAAATTCTGGTTTGAATTCAACGAGCGTTACCAGTTCATCAAAGATGTTTCGCATAGTATATTAAAGAAATCTCATGCATCCTACCAACCAAGTCTTAAGCTGATTATTAATTATAAGGATGCTGAAGCTATTTATCGCGCGATGCCTAAAAAAGGCAAGGTAATTCTCGATTTATAGTTATTGTTTGATCTCTTTAGCTGGTTCCTGCTTTTTCATTTTTGCTGCAATTCGATCGGCTGCCCGTTCAGCCAGTGCAGTTATGGTAAGTGATGGATTTACGCCAGGGTTAGCGGAAATGGCTGAACCATCAATAACATATAGGTTCTCATACCCAAACACCCGGTGATCACTGTTGATGACTCCTGTTTCCCGGCTGTCACCCATGCAAGCGCCACCAAGTATATGAGCCGTTGTTGGGATTCCAAAGAGCGATTCAGTTGGAAGCACTAATGGTTTTCCATTGATTATCCCGGCATATTTCCTAGCCAGATCCTGGGCCTCCGGTATGAATGCCGAAGGTGCGGAACCTTGCTCGACACCCGTTCGGACGCCGAACAAACCCCTCTTCAGATTCAGGGTACTATCCCGGGTTTGCATGAAAAGAAGAATCTGGGTACGGTCGGCCCAATTACGCGTGAAATATACCTTCGCATTCGCCACTGGATGGAGCATTAAATCACCTAGAATCCGCAATATCCTACCAATCAGTGTCTTTCCGGAGATCATCGGAGCCATCAGTAACCGCCAGAATCCTGACCCAGACGGATACCTGACGGGTTCGAGATGACTGAACTCATCGGTGTTGACTATTGAGCCGATGGCAATACCCTCGGAGAATTTTTTAGTCTTATCACTGCTAACGACACCTATCAATGCTTCATTATTCGTGCGGACATGCGCACCGATGAGGTCTGACAAATCCGGAAGTGTGGTTTTTTTAAGTTTGAGAAGCAGGGGAACCGAACCAAGCACCCCGCCGGAAAAAATAAATGCCCGGGTGTGCAACTTGATTGTTCTGAATCCACCGGTTCGCCTGATTATTATATCATAGCCCTGATTACCATGTTTTCCCATTGGGATGACGCTTATGACCCGTGAGCTAGCCATTACTGTAACACCTTCTTTTTCAGCCATATACAAATAATTTTTATCTAAGGTGTTTTTCGCATTGTATCGGCAGCCCACCATACAACCACCGCAAAAACGGCAACCCTCTCGCTCAGGTCCGCTACCGTTAAAATAGGGGTCAGCTACCTTTACTTCCGGCTCTCCAAAGAAAACGGCAACATGGGTAGCTGAAAACTGATCCTTTTTTCCTATCAAATCAGCAAGCTGTCCGAGTGCATAGTCGCCCGGTCCAAACTTTGGGTTTTGGGCTACTCCCAGCATATCCGAGGCGATCTTATAGTAGGGAGCCAATTCTTTCTCCCAATCCATGAGGTTTTTCCATGATCCGGTTTTGAAAAAATCAGTTTTAGGAACCGGAAGCGTGTTGGCATAAACCAGGGATCCCCCGCCCACACCTGTTCCGGCCAGAACAGTGATATGACGAAAAAGTGCTATCCTGAAAAATCCATAAAACCTAAGTCCGGGAACCCATAGCCATTTTTTGAGATTCCAGTTTCGTTTGGGAAAATCGTTTTCAGTGAACCTTCTTCCTTGTTCGACCACAAGAACTTTATAACCCTTGCGGACCAATCGCAGCGCACTAACCGACCCTCCAAAGCCGGATCCCATAATAATAAAATCATATTCCATAGGTCAGTATCTTTTTGCTGAAGTTGGGTATTATTTCAGGCTTCCCAAAATAAGACTATTTTTATTCGCTCGTTGTTATTTGTTGTCGAACAAAAACTCAATGATTATGAAAAGGATATCATTTGCTTACATTCTATTGATCTTATTGGGCATCAGCACATCCTGCAGTACCAAGCAGGTCGGCCCTGTGCAACAGGGTCCATTTACCGCCGTGGTGCATCCGGATTGGATAAAATCGGCAGTCATGTATGAGGTGAATGTTCGCCAATATACCCCCGAAGGAACCTTTAATGCCTTCTCAGAAAAACTTCCAAGGCTAAAAGAACTTGGTGTGGATATCCTCTGGCTTATGCCAATTAATCCAATCGGGGTGATTAACCGGAAAGGGCCGCTTGGTTCCTATTACAGTGTAAAGGATTACAAAGGCATTAATCCGGAATTCGGCACCATGGATGATTTTAAAGCTCTGGTGAAGAAAACACATGATCTGGGCATGCACCTCATTATTGACTGGGTACCCAATCATTCCTCCTGGGATAATCCGTTGATCACTGAACATCCTGAATGGTATGCCAAAGACAGCCTGGGAACCATGTTTTCACCCTGGGACTGGACTGATGTTGTAAAATTTGATTATGGCCAGAAGCCATTGCGTGACTATATGATTGAGACCATGAAATACTGGCTTACGGAAACCAGGCTGGATGGGTTCAGATATGATGTTGCCCATCAGGTACCGGTGGATTTCTGGAATGAAGTCAGGCCTGCCCTTCAAAAAGTAAAACCGGATATTCTTTTGCTGGCCGAAGCTGAGCAACGTCCGCTTCATGAAAGATCTATGGATCTCACCTATGGATGGGAATTACATCACATCATGAACCAGGTTGCCCAGGGGAAACAAACCGCTGCTGATGTTGATGCTTATTTTGAGCGTGCAGCAAAGGATTATAACACCAACGATATCAGGATTTATTTCACATCCAATCATGATGAAAATTCATGGAATGGAACCGAATGGGAGCGTATGGGCAAAGCTACCGATGTTATGACTGTATTTACCTATACAATACCCGGCATGCCATTGGTTTACAGTGGCCAGGAAGCAGGCTCCACAAAAAGGCTTAAGTTTTTCGAGAAAGACCAGATTGATTGGAGTAACCGACGGTTTTTTGCTCTGTATCAAAAATTGGATCAGCTAAAAAAAGATAATTCTGCTCTTTGGAATCCTGGATTTGGCGGCAACTATCAAAGACTAACCACCGGAAAAGACAAGCAGGTGCTGGCGTTTAAAAGAGAACTCGGTACAAACTCCGTTATCGTTGTTCTCAACATGTGTGCCGAGTCAGTTACCATTAAGCTTTCCCCTGAATCGGCAGGTGGTAAATACACTGGATATTTCACAGGAAGCCGGACTAAACCCGCTTCCCAGCCGATCTCTCTGGAACCCTGGGGCTACTTTGTTTTCACTAAATAACTATTCAAATGCTTAAGATCTGCACAGTTGGCACCTCCTTATTGATTTTACTTTTTCCCCCATCTCACACTCTGATTTCCCAGGAAATGGTACCACCTACCCCACCAACCCGGGTTTTTTATTCGGTTTTCGTACAATCGTTTTACGATAGCAACGGCGACGGGATTGGAGATATTCCGGGACTGACATCCAAGCTGGATTACCTCAAAGAATTGGGAGTTCAGGGACTATGGCTTCTTCCGGTCCACCCTTCCCCGTCCTACCATAAATATGATGTATCCGATTACTATTCGATCCATCCGGATTATGGCACACTCAATGATTATAAGGACCTGGTAAAAGAAGCCCATAAAAGGAATATGGTTGTGCTCCTGGATCTGGTTATAAACCACACCTCCAACCGGATTAAATGGTTTCAGGAAGCTTCAAAAGGACCATCCAGCCAGTATCGGGATTATTATATCTGGTCAGATCATACAGCAGATTTCAAAGCCGAGCCATTTCATTGGCATGCGATAAGGGATTCAAATGGCAAACCGTTGCCCGGATCAAAGTATTATGGCTTTTTCTGGTGGGAAATGCCTGATCTGAATTTTGAAAACCAGCAAGTCAGACAGGAAATATTCAACATCGCGTCTTTCTGGTTGAAAGATATCGGCGTTGATGGTTTCCGGCTCGATGCAGCAAAATATATCTATCCGGAAAACCAACCAGAAAAAAACGTTCAATGGTGGAATAAGTTCCGCCAGGAGGCCCAAAAAATCAAAAAGGATGTAATAATCGTTGGTGAGGTTTGGGGTTCAGCGAAAGAAATTGCTCCTTATCTGAAGAATGGCATGACTGCCTGCTTCAATTTCCAGCTTGCCGATAGTATAAGAATTAGCCTTCACGAGGAAAAAGACCACTATATTCTCCAAACCTGGTGGCAGATCCGTGATACCTACGTCAAACAGAACCAAGCTTTTGAAGATGCAATTTTTCTCTCCAATCATGATATAAACCGTATCATGACGGATATCGGCAATAAGACTGATAAAGCAAAAGTTGCCGCATCTCTGCTTCTGAGTCTTCCTGGTAACCCATTTATCTATTATGGAGAAGAGATCGGGATGCTCGGTGAAAAGCCTGATGAATATATCCGCGAACCCTTTCTGTGGAATATGGAAGGAGAAGATAAGGGCCAGACTCATTGGGAAATTCCCTATGCAAGCAGTTCACAAACCGTTAAGCCTTTAAAATACCAGTTGGAAGATCCAAAATCTCTCTATCATTTCTACCAGGAACTAATCTCATTAAGGAACAATTCTGTACCCCTTAACAGGGGATATTTCCAGCCATTCATCCAGGATAATAGAAAAGTAATCGCTTTTTATCGTGGTTTCGATCGCGAAAAAGTTCTTGTTATGATCAATCTGAGTAAGGATATTCAACGAATTCCAAGTCCTGAAAGAATTAATGATTACCAAAGGCTTTTGGGAACCCATGAAGTTTTCAAATCAGGAGGGGGAGCTATTTTCCTCCAGCCTTATTCAATCTTTATCCTGAAGAGAATATATTAATTTTTTATTAGCGAATAGAATGAGTGGATTTTACGGATCTATTTCAAACCATGACGTGGTTTCGGAAATTTATTATGGAACAGATTACCATTCCCATCTGGGCACCAAGCGAGGCGGAATGGCCTTCTTTGATCATGAAAACAATACTTTTGAACGTTCAATCCATAGTCTGGAAAATAGCTATTTCAGAAATAAATTCGAGGACTATGTCGATTCGTTGTCGGACCGATATCAGGCTATGGTAAAGCAGATTGCAATAAATCTCGGTCTGGATTCACTTATGTACCAGGACATGCCGGATCTTGTATCCGCGATCGGTCTGCCTAAAGAAAGGTTATGTACCCATTGCTGGGACGGTTCTAGCAGGTTTTAATCCAGTTGCGGGCATTAACAAAAGCTTCGAGCCACGGTGCAGCTTCATCCTGTGCATGACAGGCCGGATAATGCGGCCATTGCCAAGGGAGGAAGGCTCTTTCCGGATGGGGCATCATAACAAGATGACGGCCATCTTCGGAACAGAGTGAAGCAATATCGCCCGGGGAACCGTTCGGATTCCCGGGGTAACCAGAATAGGAAAAACGGGCAGGTGCCTGATAGCTACTCAACGGATCCGGTAAGACAAACTTACCCTCAGCATGAGCGACCCAAATTCCCAAACGGCTGCCTGACAGGCTTTTTAACATCACGGATTCATTCGGCAATATATTGAGATTTAAAAAGGCGGATTCAAACTTGCCTGATGTATTCAGATGCATTTTAGGATGGCTTTTCCGGTTGGGGTAAACCAGATCGAGCTCCATCATCAGTTGGCAACCATTACAAATGCCAAGGCTCAGGGTATCTTTACGGGAAAAGAACTTCTCAAGAGCCTTCCGGGCTTTCGGGTTGAATAAAAAGGCACCGGCCCAGCCCTTAGCTGATCCTAATACATCGGAATTGGAAAAACCGCCCACGAACACGATAAGGTTTAGGTCATCGAGCGTTTCCCGGCCTGATATAAGGTCTGTCATATGAACATCCTTTACATCCATGCCGGCCAGATACATTGCATAGGCCATTTCACGATCCCCGTTGACTCCTTTTTCGCGGATTATTGCTGACCGGATTCCCGAGGGTTTTCTCCGTTTCGGATCGATGCCGAAGTCGGCAAATTTGCCAGTAAAATGTGCAGGAAAAGTAAATTCCAATGGTTGAGCCTTATAATTCTTATATCGATGGGAAGCCATTTCCCTGCCGCACTGTCGGCGGTCAAGCAGGAAGGAAGTATGATACCATGTATCTCTCAGTTTGTTAATATCTAAATGATAATCAAAAGTTTTTCCGGAAATATGAATAACACGGGAGTTACCGGGTTGCCCCAACCGGTAAAACCGTAACCCATTCTCAATCAATAATTTCTCAACCAGGCTCACATTTTTAACCTGAATGACCACAGCAGGTTGTTCAGAAAGAAGCAGCCTGACCGGATCGGGGCATGCAAATCCATCCAGATTAATATTCAGTCCGCCAGAAAGATTACTGAAACACATTTCAAGCAGGCAGGTCACTAATCCTCCGGCTGAAACATCATGGCCGCTGAAGAGGGCTCCCTGATGAATCAGGCTTTGAACCGCATTAAATGCTTTCCTGAAATAAGCAGCAGATGCAGTATCCGGTGCATCCTGTCCAATACGGTTAAGGGTTTGTGCAAAACTGCTGCCACCCAGATTAAACAGCCCATCTGAGAAATCCACATAAATTAGATAAGTGTCAGTATCCTTATTAAGAACCTGGGGTACCACCTTCCGGATATCGGTTACCTCAGCAACTGTGGAGACAATGACCGTTCCTGGAGAAAAGACCACTTTCCCGTCCGGATATTTCTGGGTCATCGACATCGAATCCTTTCCGGTTGGAACATTGATTCCCAGATCGATGCAAAAATCACTCAGGGCTTTTACAGCCTGATAAAGCCGGGCATTCTCACCCTGATTTTTTGCCGGCCACATCCAGTTTGCAGATAATGAAACAGAATTAACCTGGTCCACCAGCGGCGCCCAAATCAGGTTAGTCAGAGCCTCGCCTACAGCAATCCTCGACCCTGCCGCCGGAGATATCATGGATACTATCGAAGCATGACCGATGGAGGTTGCGATACCGCTTTTTCCCTGGTAATCCATGCTCACAACAGCGAGATCATTCAAGGGAAGCTGAATCTCACCGGCAGTTTGCTGAACGGCACCGCGGCCGGTAACTGAGCGGTCGACCTTGTTTGTCAGCCAATCTTTACAGGCAACACCTTCTATCTGAAGAACTTTATCCAGATATTCCTCAAATTTCAGGGAATCGTAGGTCAGCGCTTCGAAATTATTGTCAGTGGCCTCGTCTGTCAAAACAGTTTTTGGCGGTTTACCAAAGAAATCATCGAGTGCGAGGTCAATAGGCCTGGCGTTCGTATTCCGGTCGACGAAAAGGAGCCGGCGATCGCCGGTTATCCGGCCCACTTCATACATCGGAGCCCTTTCGCGGGAGGCGACATTCCTGAGGCTGTCAATATCTTTGGGGGCAAGAACCAGTCCCATCCTTTCCTGCGACTCATTTCCAATAATTTCCCGGGCAGACAGGGTTGGATCTCCGATGGGGAGTTTATCGAGATAAATTTCTCCGCCAACCTGGTCAATCAGTTCAGATAAACAATTGAGATGTCCTCCGGCACCATGATCATGAATGGAGCGAATTGGATTATGGCCGGATTCAGCGAAAGCCCGGATCGCGTTAAAAACACGTTTTTGCATTTCCGGATTGGAGCGCTGAACTGCATTTAATTCAATTTTGTTGGCATATTCGCCGGTTGCAACGGATGAAACAGCACCTCCGCCCATTCCGATACGATAATTATCTCCGCCCAGCACAACAATTATATCACCCGGTTCCGGGATATCTTTTTTAGCATCTTGCTTCTTACCGAAGCCGACTCCACCTGCCAGCATGATCACTTTATCGTAACCATAATTTTTCTGATTTTCGGAGTGTTCAAAAGTCAGCAGGCTGCCACACAGCAAAGGCTGGCCGAATTTATTACCAAAGTCACTGGCTCCGTTGGAGGCTTTTATGAGGATGTCCTCCGGGGTTTGATATAACCATTTGCGTTCCTCCTGAGCAAATTCCCAGGTGCGGTCCTTTCCGATTCTGGGATAGGAGGTCATATAAACGGCAGTTCCGATCAGAGGCATGCTGGCTTTTCCTCCGGCCATCCGATCTCTGATTTCCCCTCCCGAGCCTGTTGCAGCGCCATTAAATGGTTCAACGGTAGTCGGGAAGTTATGGGTTTCAGCTTTGAGAGATATAACGGAACTAATATCACTGATTTCGAAAAACTCCGCTTTATCCTGCGTTAACGGTGCAAATTGTTCAATATCGGGCCCAACGATAAAAGCAACATTGTCATGATAGGCCGATACTATCCGGTTCGGATTCACTTTTGAAGTTTTTTTGATCAGGGCGAAGAGGGTTTCAGGCATCTCCTGGCCATCAATAATAAACTGACCATTAAAAATCTTATGCCTGCAATGCTCCGAGTTAACCTGGGAAAACCCAAACACCTCAGAATCAGTTAGCGGACGGCCGAGCCGAATGGTCAGCTCCCCCAGGTATTGAATTTCATCCTCACTAAGCGCCAGACCTTCCTGCTCGCTGTATTTTCCTATATCATTGATATTTCTGATCGGATCCGGCTGATGTTCAATAGTAAAAACATGCTGATCCAATTGAGAGTAAAGGGCCTGCAGCATGGGATCATAGTGGGAATGATCAGCTTTTGCCGGTTGAAAAACTTCGATCCGTTCAATCCCGGATATGCCCATATTGAGCGAAATCTCTACAGCGTTGGTAGACCAGGGGGTTACCATTTCCTTGCGCGGACCAACAAAAAAACCGTCCAGAACCAGAGTTTCCAAACGGTTTGCTTTACCGAACAGCCAGTAAAGTTTATCGAGATCCTCGCCCGACAATGCTTTATTGACTCCAATCGCATAGATTTCCTGCGAAGTCTGATAAAAAAGGATCATTGCATTACAATTTGCTTGCAAAATTATGAAAAATCAACAGGAAACAGGCAGATGGCTGAAACGGTTAGAGCAGTTTTCTGAGGATTTTTTCCTTGAAACCGGTAAATGGAGGATAACGTATAAAGGGATCTATCCAGGTTGCCTTGTAAATCATTGATTTCTGATTAGAGAATTCAAGAATACCGGCTTTTCCGTGATATCTTCCATAGCCGGATGGACCCACACCACCAAATGGTAAATGGGGGTTAGCAATGTGCATAACGGTATCATTGACACATCCGCCACCGAAGGAAATGTTGGAAATAATTGAATCCCGTTCCTTCCCGGATTGGTTAAAAACATACAATGACAATGGTTTAGGCAGTGATCTGACCAGATTGACAGCATCCTGAAGGTTACTATATGGAATAACCGGAAGGATAGGGCCAAAGATTTCTTCCTTCATAACCGGATCAGAAAAACTGACAGGATAAAGAACAGTTGGGCTGATAAATAAATCATTTCGGTTATGAATACCGCCGATAACCGTGTTCTTCTCATCGATCATAGATATCAGGCGGTCGAAGTGCCGTTGATCCACTATCCGGCCAAAGGCAACTGATTTTGAAGGATCCGGCCCAAACATCAACAGTACCTGTGCGGCCAGGTTATCAATCAGGTTTTCGGCTACCGACTCATGCACCAGGATAAAATCAGGCGCTATGCAAGTTTGCCCGGCATTGAGGAATTTACCCCATACAATTCGTTTGGCTGTAACTGGTTGAACAGCATCTGGCAGTACAAATACCGGCGATTTGCCCCCTAATTCCAAGGTGAGTGAAGAGAGGTTTTCAGCCGCCGCCCTCATAACTATTTTTCCGACGTTGGTGCTTCCGGTGAAAAAAATTTTATCAAAAGGCAACTTCAATAATTCTGTTACCTCCAAAACTCCACCCTCAACTACTGAACACAATTCCGGTGGCAAAGCGGAAGCAATTATTTCTGCCAGGATATGAGATGAGTGAGACGAAAACTCACTGGGTTTGATTATTACAGGATTTCCGGCAGCCAAAGCTGAAACTGCCGGCTTAACGGTCAGTAAAAACGGATAATTCCAGGTGCCGATAATCAGGGTATTACCATACGGTTCGATTAACACTCTGCTGTGTCCGGGCAGATTGACGAGGTTGGTCCGTATGGCAATGGGGCGGGTCCATTTCCTGAGTTTTGCCGATATCCACTTAATTTCATGGAGTATGCCGGCGATTTCCGTTGAAAATAATTCAAAGCTTGATTTCCTCAGATCAAGAAAAACAGCTTCATTAATTTGTTTTTCATGCCTGGTCAATTCATTACCGAGTGATCGGATTGAATCAATCCTATGTTTGATATCACGGGTATTTCCGGCGAGAAAATATTGTTTCTGCCTCTCAAACAGTTCCTGATGTTTTTTCACTTCAATAGATTGATTCAGACAAGATTTTAACGTCCATCACTTTCCCGCCATCCAAACGGCTTTTTTCGGCCATAAAGCCCATCAGATGGGATTCCATGGAAGCCTGGATGGTTGAAGTGAGTAAAGAAGGATCCTTTTTAAGTGATGCCCTCACAAAATCATGAACCAGGCCATAATCGCCACCACCATGGCCGGAAGATATATCAGCTTGATTTACATTCCATTTGGTAGTCTGCCTGGTGGCAAAATCAAAATTACAGATCTGGTGATCAACCACATCATTATCCTGCTTATACACACATATCCCGTAGCGTGTGGTTTTGAGCTTTTCCAGTATTTCTTCTTCGCTGCTAGTCTCCAGATTGAGATGGCCCAGGTACCATTTATTCTGCTGATAAATTTTTATTGCGCTATATGGGCATTGGGATTCAACAGGCTCAAGATGCTGGATGCTAAGGATATTTCCAAATACTCCGGATGAGCACAACTCTTTCAATTTTCTAAAATAGGGAGCATACCGCAGGACGTGGCATACAGCGACAATTGAGTGGTACTTAACCGCAGCATGAAGAATATCATTGCATTCCCGCCAGGATTGGGCGACCACCTTTTCCACGATCATGTCATATCCCAACGGGAGGGTGGCCATTGCAGGCCCATAATGAAGACTATCCGGCGTGGTAATAATTACAGCATCAGCAAATTTCGGACGTTGGAAAACATCATTACCAATAAGATGTGGCACTGCCCCGGCACCGGCAATGAAAGCACCGAACTGAATTATTGCAGACCTTCTGGATGTAGTTTTCATGTTATTCGATCAGGCTTTAAAGTTAGTTTTCGCAACATAGTGCTTAAAAATAAAATAAATTGATATGATTATTGTTTTTTTTTATAAACTTTGCAAATATTTATATATTACGCGCAAATTAATCATCTAGAAATGGCAACATCAATATTTTTCACTGAAAGCAGGGACTTTAAGTTAATTAAAGACCGGATTTTGAACCATGAGGATAATTACCTCGTTTATGTCTATGCGGATACTACCAACGTCCGTATTCCCCGAGAATTAATCACGCAATTACCTAAATATGGCAATAACCTTATTTGGGTTGATACAGCTGAAATGGATTCTTCCGATCTATCACATCACATTGTACTAACTATTGGTCAGTTAGTAAATCCTGAAGAAGAAATCGATTTTTATATCGTTTCGAAATCTTCAAAATTGGAAAAAACAATAATTTTCCTTAAAAACCAGGGTATTCCTGCAGAAATGATTGCACCTGCACAGGACAAGCCAAAATTGGGAAAAACCAAAGTTACCGGTCGTCGCGGCAGGCCTAAGAAGGTTGAAACCGAAAAAGCACCAGCAGCAAAAACCGGCAAACGGGGACGTCCGAAAAAAGTTCAGGCAGAAGCCACGGCAGCAGTTGAAGTTGTTGAAACTCCCAAGAAAAAACGTGGCCGTCCGAGCTTAGCTAAAATTGCAGTCACAGAGGTTCTCCCGTCAGAACCGAAAAAAAGGGGGCGGAAGAAATTAGAAAAGCCGGTGGTTGAGGAAAAGCCTAAAAGGGGCCGTAAAGCTGCAGTTAAATTAGAAAATATTGATTCCAAAACCGCTGTAAAGAAAGAGAAGAAAGAGAAGAAGGTAAAAGCAGTAAAAGAGATAAAACCGAGAAAACAGCGGGTTGACAAAGAAATTACGGAGGAGATGGTTCAGGACAAACTTCGTCTTTATGCTACTTCTGATACCGATGTTTCCATGGTTATGAACAGATTGTTCAACCTGAAAAAGGTCGCCCGGCCTAAGTTTGAAGCCAAACTGATTGATATGATAAAATTTATCACTCTTGAGGATGATACCATTGCCGAACGGATCCTTACCCAGCTTCAGGAAATGAAGATACTGGTATTAACCGGCCCGGGCGGACGGGTTTTTTACAAAGACTGATCAATTCAACAATAAATAAAAATGCCGCCCGGATCAACCAGGCGGCATTTTTATTTATTTGTTTACAGAGACGCAAGTATGTGTCTCTACCCCCTTCCTTGACACAAACGCGTCGAGTAGGCCGGGGGAGTTTCACCCCCAGCCTCTCACAGAACCGTACTTGAAAGTCTCCCGTCATACGGCTCTTCCAGATAGATTTAAACGGTAAAGCCATATCTCCAATGAACAAACGTATTAGGGTACAACCTCATCGTGCGCTTTAACCAGCCAAAGGATTTGGAATAATTATTCATCCTGAATTTCCTTCTCGCCCATTTAGCTATACGAATATTTAGCAACCAGAAAACCCGATCCATTTCAGACATACGGAATTTTCCATAGTAATTAAGCCAGCCTTGAATTTTCGGAGAAAGTGCGGCGGCTAATCCATGGATGTCTAAATACACCCATTTATGGAAAGCCAGCTTCCTCATTTCATCCGCAATTCTTTTCTCACTCTTTTTACTGATTGCCGGTCGAAAACCCCAGAATTTCACTCCATCCGACTTCTCGCAGACTCTTGGCTTAAAAGTAAATCCCAGAAAGTCAAATGCTCCGGGAATATCCCTTTCCTCCATGAAAAATCTGGCGGTTCTATAACAATAGACCGTTTTTGTTTTGTCGGGATGGATTTCCAATGAATACTCTGCCAGTCTTGCTTTCAGTTTATCCAAAATGAAGTTCGATTGCTCAATACTTCGTGTGTGGATCACGATATCATCGGCATATCTCTCAAAAACGATGAGCGGCTGCGTGTCAGCCAGCCACTGGTCGAATGCATCGTGCAGATAGAGGTTGGCCAGCAATGGGCTGATGACTCCGCCCTGCGGCGTGCCTTTGCTCCTTGCCTGCAACTCCCCATCCTGCTTGTACACCGGTGCTTTCAACCAGCGTTCGCCGTAGAGTAAGATCAGCTTCTGACTCGTGTACTTCTGCAAGATCTTCATCATTTGTCCATGGTCAATGTTGTCAAAGAACCCTTTGATGTCAAGGTCTACCACATACCATCTCTCCCAACAGTTCTTTGCACACTGTTCAACAGCATCGTGGGCACTCTTGCCAGGACGATAACCAAATGAGCTGGGATGGAACATGGGTTCAACGATTTTCTCCAGTTCCACTCTTACCACTTGCTGTGCTACCCTGTCGAGAATGGTGGGCAACACCCTTCTTAACTGCACTCCTTCGCAATCAGGAGTTGGGATCTGTTAGGATA
>QYQM01000037.1 GCA_007280905.1 Porphyromonadaceae bacterium
AACCTGGGGGCGATGAGTCATGTTAAGGTAAGCTTTGAGAGTCCGGAATATACGGCGGATGCCGATGCCTTAGGAACCCTGCGTGTATTGGAGGCCGTGAGGTTGTTGGGCCTGTCCCGCAAAACACGGATCTACCAGGCTTCTACATCCGAGCTGTATGGATTGGTACAGGAGGTTCCACAGTCGGAGACGACGACGTTCTATCCGCGGTCGCCTTATGGTGTGGCCAAGCTGTACGGTTTCTGGATCATTAAGAATTATCGTGAGGCTTATGGTATGCATGCGTCCAACGGCATCCTGTTCAACCATGAATCCCCGATGCGGGGAGAAACCTTCCTGACCCGGAAGGTAACCCGCGCCATTGCCCGCATCGCCCTGGGTCTGCAGAATACCCTTTGGATCGGAAACCTCAATGCACAGCGCGACTGGGGCCATGCGAAGGATTATGTGCGCGCCATGTGGATGATGCTTCAGCAGGAACAGCCTGATGATTATGTGATTGCAACCGGTGTAACAACATCTATCCGCGACTTTGTGCGGATGGCCTTTCAGGAGATCGGGATTTCCATTGAATTTGAGGGAACGGGAGAACGTGAGAGCGGGAGAATCGCAGAGATCGAAAAGAATGTTTTTGCGGAAAAAGTGGGGCCTAAATACCTTGAGAGACTTCAGACAGCCGAAAACCTACAGCACTCCGCTGTTGTTTGCATTGATTCCAGGTACTTCCGTCCCTCCGAAGTGGAGCTCCTGCTCGGCGATGCCACCAAAGCCAAAGAAAAGCTCGGCTGGATACCGGAGTATTCCCTAAAAGACCTTGTGGCCGAGATGGTTGCCTCAGATATACGATTATTCAAACGTGACGCGTATTTGAAGGAGGGAGGGTTTAAGACGCTGAATTACTTTGAATAGGATTAATCTTCCACAAATTGCCACAAAAGAGAACACAAATTATTTCACAAATTTTAAGAGGGAATGGGTTTGGAATTTATTTATAAAGAGGAGTGCTACAATATAATAGGTGCAGCGATGGAGGTGCATAAAACGCTAGGAAGAGGATTTTTGGAGCCGGTTTACCAGGAAGCGTTGAAAATTGAATTTGAGCAGGAAGGAATTCCGTGGGCAGATGAAGTTTTGCTTGATATCATCTACAAGGGACGGTTACTCGATAAGAAATATGTCGCTGATTTTGTCTGTTACGGGCAAATTATCCTTGAACTAAAGGCAGTTGACAGGCTGACACCTGAACATGTTGCTCAGGTATTAAATTATCTGAAAGCTACCAAAATGAATCTTGGTTTATTGATAAACTTTGGTGCTCTCAGTCTCCAGTACAAACGAATTATCTTATAATTTGTGTAATATTTTGTGTTCTTCTTTGTGTCAATTTGTGGATAAAAGAAACTGCTAATCTATGGATAATATGAATTTCAATTCGAAGATTTACGTTGCCGGTCACCAGGGACTGGTTGGCTCAGCTATCTGGAAATCCCTTACTACTAAAGGCTATACCAACCTGATCGGCAGATCTTTTGCCGAGCTTGATCTTCGAAATCAATCAGCCGTTGAAGCTTTTTTTGAAGCCGAAAAGCCCGAATATGTTATTCTCGCGGCTGCCAAAGTCGGCGGTATAATGGCCAACAATACCTATCGGGGCGAATTCATTTATGAGAACCTGATGGTTCAGAACAACGTAATACATCAGGCTTATATTCATGGAGTTAAAAAGCTATTGTTTCTCGGTTCCACCTGTATTTACCCAAAAGAATCCCCTCAACCGATGAAGGAAGAGTACTTGCTCACCGGACCGCTCGAGCCCACCAATGAGCCGTATGCCATCGCCAAGATCGCCGGCATCAAGCTGTGCGAAAGCTATAACATCCAATATGGCACTAACTTCATCAGCGTTATGCCCACCAATCTCTACGGACCCAATGACAACTTCGATCTTGAGAAGTCGCACGTGCTACCCGCCCTGTTGCGCAAGATGCACCAGGCAAAGCTGCTCCAAAGCAGCAACGTTGAGGTCTGGGGTTCGGGCAAGCCTATGCGGGAGTTCATGTGGAGCGAAGATATGGCAGATGCCTGCATATATTTAATGGAGAAAAATGATGAGTACGGGCCGGCCTCAATGCCGGCCCGGAAACAGGCAACTTCATTTGTTAATATCGGGACCGGAAAAGAGATCAGCATTAAGGACCTGGCTCTTCTGATTAAAAAAATCGTAGGATTCCAGGGTGAGCTGGTGTTCAATTCGGACAAGCCCGACGGCCCGATGAGGAAAGTAACGGATGTTACCAGGCTGCATTTGCTCGGCTGGCACCATTCAGTTGAGCTGGAGGAGGGCATACGGAGGCTATATGATTGGTACCGAAGAAGGTTAGAGGTTAGAGGTTAAGGGGTTCACGCAGAGGGCGCAAAGGTAGACACAGAGGACACAAAGAAATTATTTTATTAATAATTTTCTCTGTGATCTTTGCGTGAAATCTTTGCGCTCTCTGCGTAAAAAAAAATTAGCGGACCAAACCCTTGTGATCTAAGAACCAGCTGTCATACATTTGATAATTGATCTTGTATGATATTTCAAAGAACAGATCCTTGCTGTTCCTTGGTGTTTTGAACCCGTCGAGAAAGTCTGTGGTGGAAAAATGGAATCCACAATCCAGAGTATGGACCACATTACTTTTGGATGGAAACCTTGCACCCAGCCCGATTATGACGGTATTCCCCAAGTACCATCTTGTGCGTTTGGGATCGGGAGCCAGGGTGTTCTTAGTATAGTATACAGAGTATGCCAGGCCTCCTGCTCCGGCAAACCCATAGGGAGAAAATCCGGTCATGCGGTTGGCAAAATAATATTCTCCCAGGAAACTGAGTTCGGCTAAACTTGTGGTAAAGGAATAGTGACGCCCTTCTTTGGCATATTTTGAACGCTCGTCGCTACCGCTCAAGAGCATCGGGGTAAGCTGCATGCTAAAAGAAAAATTCTTGTTGCGGGCAAACCGCACACCGGTCACCAGTGCCATGCGTGTCTGCCATAGGTCGATATCCAGGTTATCAAAGAATACCCGTACACCCAGGATATCCGGATCCTTTCCGCCGATATCCCCGAAATAATTAGTGGTTCCCACTCCGCCAATGAATTCAATTTCGTTAAAGAATTTCTTTAAGAACTGACCCTGCACCCGGAAACCAGATGCAAACATGAAAAGAATTCCTGCTGCGATAAATTTGAATGACATAAAAAACCGAACTTCCGGCGCGAAGATAATAAAAATCGATTATGGCACAAAAACGCGTATTCGTTTCCGGTTGCTACGATCTGCTGCACAGCGGACATGTGGCATTCTTTAAAGAGGCTGCATGGACAGTTACCGTGATGTAGCCCTTGCCTGGAAACTGGCAGGCGGCGGCGGCGGCGGATATCTAGTGCTGGTCGCCGATAAGCCCATCCCTGGGACCATGAAGGTGAAGATACGCAGGCCGGGACTTATGTAAAGAAGACAAGAAGACGATAAGACGATAAGAAAGAAAAGAATGTAAAAAACGTTATCAATTATCAGAAATCGTAATAAAAGTTGCGGAGGGAATTCCGCACACCAAAGGTAACCCAGAGACTATGCATATCCTGGTTTTCGTTAACCTGATGACGGTCAGTTACTGTAATAAAAATATTCAGAAGTGAGGACGGATTTAGCAGAAATGAACCGGTTAAAGATTTATATGTTAATTTAGTAGACAGTCCCTGGCCGATATAATTCCCAAATTTGCTGACGTACGAGTCATAAGAAAGGAAGACATCCTGGCCGTAATTCAAACCATCAAAGTTAGCACCGAATTTAGTCCAACTGTACCGGCCTTCCAGCAGGAACCGGCCCCAATTAAGCCTTGCGAAGCTCACCCACTCATAAAAATTCGCTCCCAGCGGATGTGCCAGCGGCTGCCCCATATGCCCGTAATTCTGCTTCGACGTCCAATGCGAATAGGTGTATGGACGAGCGAAATTGAACTCGGACTGCAAGAAAATTCCCCGCTCCTGAAGAGTTCCTGATTCGTGAAGCGTGAAGCGTGACGCGTCACGAATTGCTATAAAAGTCTTCGCACCGATCTGCCCCCCAAATTTATTTCCCCAAAATCCTTTGTGTGCTTTCAACTGGCTTATATCGAACTCATCAATGAGAAACTGTCCGTAAAGTATCGTATATTGAGGTAACCGGTAGCTAAGGTTAACTCCAACCAAGGCATTATCGGGCGATCCCAGTGTCCATTCCACCGGGCGCAGAAAAATCACTGGATTCAGATAATTTATTTCGAACCCCCGCGTGTGGAGGCTATCGCGTCCCTGCCATATGATCGCGTCAAAAAACGAGACTTCGAAGCGGTTTGTCAGGGAGTAGGACAGGTAATGGAACGCACCGTATTTTTTTTGATAAGCCCCAAAAGGCCCGTCATGATACTTATTGTCCTGGAATTCAGCCCAAAGGTTGGTATAGTGGATGCGCCAGAACTTCGTATCAATCCTGAAATAGGGATAGTTTCTGGAATTGTCCGAGAGCAGCATCGACCGGTATCCGTTCCCAAAGAAATTTTTACCGGTACCGAGCTCAAAGGTGAAAAACCTTTTCGCCGTATACCGGGTCCATGCGGTGGCATAACTATGGTCCCAGATACCATTCGGCAGCAGAATAAATCCTTGTCCGGGTATTCCGCCCGACATTGCCGCCAGAGAATCGATGTAATGCGGAAAACGGCCCTGCGACTCATAATAACTGGTATAAAACTCGAAAGAGGGGACAAAAGGGCCTACCGAATCCCTTACCCCCTTAACGCCCTTAACGTTCTTATCGCCCTTTCCTCCCTCTCCCAGCTCAAGCCTGCCATAAGCCTGAACCCCCCTGGTATTCACCCATGTATTTTGGCCGGCCACGGTTTCTCTGCCGGGTTCCGCATCGAACAGCGGATCGGCGGTTATCAGGTATCCGGGGCGGTTGATAATCACAAGGTTCTCTTGAAATACCTTGTCGTAGAGGCGGTTATACCATTTTTTTTTGGGCTGAATGGGTCGAAAGGGTTGAATGTGCTGGGTGAACGGATACAGATTCCGCAACGATTCATGATTTAAGGAGTCGGCTGCCATACGGGCAGGCACAAAGGCCGTCCCATACATATATTCAAAGTGCCTCAAATCCTGCCCGAAAATAAGGTCCGATAATGCCAGCAGCAATAGCAGGACAATATTTTTTTTCATGATGCGTTTTTCCTTTAATTAAGATAAAGATATAAACTTCTCCGTTATCCCGCTCCCAGTAAGATATTTCACTCATAATCCGCTAAATTGAAATGCATTACCGTGGCCTCGACCATTTCTTAATAAAAATTTCACAAAAAATTAGGCTAAACCCATGGGTTTCTTAAATTAAGTTTTCATAAATTTGATATCCCTGAATCTTTTCAAACTGATGTTACTGCCAATCGAAATGAGAATGGTACTTGGATTACTCACGGGACTCGTGGTTTCCTTCGTGGCCATTCCACCTATCGTGAGGGTGGCAACTGCGAAAAAGCTGATGTCGGTTCCCAATGGGCGGACGAGTCACAACGGACTCGTACCCTCTCTGGGAGGAGTAGCGATTTTTGCAGCGGTGGTAATGGGTACGTCCTTGTTCATTGACAGCAGTGGTTTTGAAGAGTTTCGTTACATCCTTGCAGCCATGATGATCGTTTTTTTCATCGGACTGAAGGACGACCTGGTCAACCTTGGCTGGACCAAGAAACTGTCGGCGGAAATATTTGCTGCCCTGCTTGTGGTGGTCATGGCCAATGTGCGCATCGGAACTTTCCATGGTATGCTTGGGGTAGGAACCTTACCATACTGGTTCAGCATCGTTTTTTCCACATTTGTTTTTGTTGCTCTGATAAACTGCTTTAACCTGCTCGACGGGATCGATGGTCTGGCCAGCGGTATGGGGATCGTGATTTCCATGATATTCGGATTCTGGCTATTCATGCTCGGATTTTTGAACTTCGCGATACTCTCTTTTGTCCTGGCAGGCGGACTGATCTCATTTTATGGATTCAATGTATTCGGTAAAAATAATAAACTATTTATGGGAGACACCGGGTCTCTTCTCCTGGGATTCCTGTTTGCTGTCCTCGCCATTAAAATACTTTGCTGCGAAATACAACCTGAGGATAAGCTTTTCATGAGATCATTGCCAACCGTTGTAATGGGCGCAATGATCATCCCGATCATGGACACCATGCGTGTTTTTAGCGGGCGCATCCTAAGAGGCAAATCACCCTTTTCCGCGGATAAAACCCACCTTCATCATATCTTTCTTAACCTTGGATTTTCTCACTGGCAGGCTTCCTCCATCATTATCGTGATGAATATTATTTTATTTTGCCTGACCTTGATTATGCGGAACATGAACGCTATTGTCTCGACCTTGATCCTGTTTTCATTAGCATTGATTATCAGTTGGATACCCTGCTTGATGGTCCGCAACCGGACCCCGAAAGTTGAAGGCCATGTTGAAGACCAATTAAGAGTTTTGAATTTTGAAATTACAGATTCAAGTAATTGATTTTGTGCCAATTAAGTGGATAAGTACTTGGATCTTGTACCTCAAAACTCAAAACTCTAATTTCGAATCTCTAAATTCAGATTTCAACATTTGTCATCCCGGCGAAGGCCGGGACCCCGTGACGCTACTCCGGGGCCCTTTATTCTCCTTAAAAAATCCTACAGTGAAAAATACTCCAGGTCGCCCACCTGACCGCGGTATATCCCTTTCACATCCACCACAATCCCTCCGGGTTTCAGCCATTTCTCAAAATCGGCAGCAGTGAATTCAAGATACTCACGGTGTGCGACCGCGACGATAACGGCATCATAACCGGATTCGGGCGATGCCATATCAATTCCATATTCACGTTTAACTACGGCGGGATCTGCATGGGGATCGGTAACGGTGACCGCTGCCTGGTACGACTGTAATTCGCGGACTAGGTCGGCCACGCGGGTGTTTCGTATATCGGAAATATCCTCTTTAAAGGTAAATCCAAGAACCAGGATCTTTGACTGCCTGATATCGAGACCTTTGGCGAGTATGCGTTTTACGGTTTGCTTGGCGACATAGAACCCCATCGAGTCATTCACATATCGTCCGGCGAGGATCACATGCGGGTGATAGCCCAGCTTCCGGGCTTTGTAGGTGAGATAGTAGGGATCAACCCCGATGCAATGGCCGCCCACCAGACCGGGTGAGAATTTCAGGAAATTCCACTTGGTGCCGGCGGCTTCGATAGCTTCATAGGTATTTACTCCCATTTTGTTGCATATAATCGACAGCTCGTTCATCAGGGCGATGTTCAGATCGCGCTGGGTATTTTCAATAATCTTAGCCGTTTCGGCCACTTTGATGGATGACACCGGATGCACGCCGGCGTTGACTATCAGGCTGTACAGGCTGGTAATGATTTCTGACGACTCCTCATCGCAGCCGGCTGTTATCTTAACCGTATTTTCCAACTGATGAACCTGGTCGCCCGGGTTGATCCGCTCAGGACTGAATCCCACCTTGAAATCCACCAGATATTTTAAACCCGATACCCGTTCCAGCACAGGGATGCACTCTTCTTCGGTGCAACCTGGATAAACCGTTGATTCATAGATCACCAGGTCACCATTTTTCAGTGATTTACCCACGGTTTCCGTGGCCGACATGAGGGCATCCAACTGCGGAACATTATGATCATCCACCGGGGTGGGCACCGCGATAATAAAAACGCGGGCCGATTTAAGTGAATCAGGCAAATGGGTAAAACCGGCCTGAATTCCCAGGAATTTTTCCGGTGCACTTTCGCCGCTGGGATCGATTCCCTGACGGAGCCGGGCCACCCGTTCCGGGTTAACATCATAACCCGTAACCAACATTTTTTTGCCGAATGCCAGCACCAGCGGCAATCCCACGTACCCCAGGCCGATAACTGCCAGCGAGGCTTTGCGATTCAGCAGATCATTGATCAGAGGATTCGGGTCCATGCAAGAGTGAATTAGGTTGGTAAAGATAAAAAAAAGCCCTCATGGAGGGCTTTTATTTTGGAATTGTGATCCAGCTGGGATTGCTGTGAGTAACCGCGGACGGATTGTTAATCAATTAATTCTATAAATTCTCACTTTTCGTTTTGCGTTCGTTTTGCGTTTACTGTTCAATAAACATTGATGTTTCAGGATATTTTACTCGTTTTTCTTACCTAAATCGACTACTTTTCAAACAGTTAGATAATTTTCAATTTGAAACTTACCGTGATTATCGCTTACCTTAATTAGCCTTATGTTTCATATTGCCTTACTTTCAGCAACATAACTAACCCTTTTCTTTCATCAATAGTTCAATTACCTGATTCTTAGTTTGTAGCAATTCCCTTAGTAATTTGATTTCATCATCTTTTGAGTTGTCCGATTTGTCCAAGTTATTTAACGAGTTAACAGGGCATTGGCTCGGTGCATTACCAGAAACCAACCACTTTGGACACAAATCAGGAAAGATTTCGAGCAGCTTCTCCAGCGTATTTGCGCTCATGTGATTCCGTCCACTTTTGATCAATGATACGGCAGAGTGGCTTAATCCGAGCTTTGAGGCTAGCTCCTTTGTCGATACTCGCTTCTCTTTTAGGAAGGAACTAAATCTCTCATTGCTTGTCATTTGCGTTTTTGTTTGGATTTTATTTTGGTTCTTGATAATCATCAGCATTTACATCCAATTACTTTCTTATACTTGTTTCGTCACCATAAATGTAATTGACAATACCAATATTATACTTTTTTTGTACACTATCCAAAATTTTAACATTTTTTATTTATGACTTCTCAACAACTGAAAATTCTTAAAGCAAGTCTGCCGATGGGTTATCGTGACGAAATCAAGTTAATGACAAATTTCTCCCTGCCCTATATAGACAGAGTAATGCGCGGGGATCGCTATAATCAAAAGATTATCGATGCTGCAATTTACATCCTGGCCAAACGTAAGGCAGCAAGAAAAAACTCTTCGAGCAAATTCAACCGGTTAATGGAAGGGAAAGCATCCTTAATAATAACAGCGATAAACTTAAGCGCCTTGCTTTGTTACTGAGGATAAATTTGCTCGAATCTGCATTCCAAAACACAAGACCTGATGATGAGATGAAACACTACCTGCTCCAATTTGAACTCTCGATCGCCTACAATCAACTTATGGCTAGCCAAAAACCGATTCAATCAAACCAGTTAACCCAAGCCAAATGAATCAAGTCAACTACCCGGTTAGTACCCTGATCGATCCCCAGGCCAGGGTTATTAATCTTGCTTCCAGCACCCGTGCTTTGAAACTCATTCACCGCTCATTGCTCTCCCATCTGGTCAGCCTTAAAAAGAACAAAGGATGCCGCATCAGCCTGGCTATCGAAGGCGAATCTTTTGATACCGAATACAATTCTACCGCGCAATTGGCCGACGATATCGGGAATTACCTGAAAGGCCGCGAGGATGCGTAGTTCCACCTTCCATGCCACGGCTAACGATTTTATTAAATCCTTGATCCGTCAGCGCCGATATCTGATCACCGCCGGCCGTTCTTATGCCAACCCCGGTTTTATCAATAACTGCCTGGATGAACTTGAAAAGTACATGACCGCCTATAAATATGACACGGATGAGAAGATGTCAAATTTTTGGGTTCATCACTCCGAGGAAATTTACGCCCTGATCCCTGGCAAATCTTCGGGATCCCACAAAACCACTTTAATGGTCTATCTCGCACTTAATGCCCTGGCAAGGGAGTTATACCACAACCCTGTGCCATGGTGGGAGCCGCTTATGAGAGTATCGCCGAACTAGACCAAATCCCCCTTGAATTTTACCGTTTCTAAAAATTTTGTGTCCTCGACGCACAGCTAACTTTTTGCCTTTTTTCGATTTCAAACACGTTTCCATGATACCTCAAACAACTCTCGATCAACTGGATTCCATACCGAAAAAACCGGAAGCTTCACCGTGTTCCCGGCAAAGAACAATTATAAGTGCTTCGGGTGCGGAGCACATGGCAATGCCATTTCATTCGTCAAGGCGAAAGAAAACAGAACCTTCCCGGAGGCTTGTAAACTGATTGGTGACAAGCATAACATTAAAGTCATCGACAAGGAACTGACCCCTGAAGAACAGGCTCGTCACGATCACCTGGAATCACTCTACCTGGTCAATAAAGTCGCCGGTGATTACTTTCAATCCTGCCTGGTGGATCCTATTAACCAAACCGTGATGGATTACGCTTTATCCCGATGGACCAAAGAAACCATTGAAACCTTTCAGATCGGTTTAGCCGAAAACTCCTGGGATGGATTCATGAACTACGCCATCGAGAAAGGACATAAACCGGAAATCTTACTAGCGGCCGGCCTATTATCCGAAAGCACCAAAACCCCTGGCAAACTTTTTAACTTCTTCAAAAACCGGCTGATCATTCCGATCATGAGCCGCACCAATCAAATAGTTGGGTTCACCGGCAGAACAATGGATGGGAATAAGACCAAATACATGAACACCCGGGAAACGGAGATTTACAAAAAAGGCAGTTTACTCTTCGGAATGAACTTCGCCTATCCTTCGATCAAACTGGAACAGAATGTTTACCTGGTTGAAGGCAATGCCGATGTGATTAAACTCCACCAGCTCGGCATCCTCAATACCGTTGG
This sequence comes from Porphyromonadaceae bacterium, assembly GCA_007280905.1. Taxonomy (GTDB): domain Bacteria; phylum Bacteroidota; class Bacteroidia; order Bacteroidales; family UBA12481; genus UBA12481. The sequence goes on from QYQM01000037.1 coordinate 10,735, forward strand.
TATTTGCAGCACTTCGTTTACCCTCGGCCAACTGGATAGCCTGAAAGATATTTGTTCAACCATCACCATCATTCCGGACTCCGACCAGGCCGGTGAACAGTCAATCGACCGATCTGCCAAAATGATCATGGATGCCGGGATCAGTTGCCAAATCGTCAAGCTGCCGCTTGGTGAGGAGATGACGGATGAAAAAGGCAAAGTCACCCATGCGAAGCTTGATGCCGACAGCTATTTTCAAACAACCGAGCAATTTGAGAAGTATTCAAGCGAGAACATCATTGACTACATTATTAGTAAGGCCATGCGATTTTGTGAAAAACCCCGGACACCGGCCAACAAACTCCGGGCGGTCAATGAAATCTCAGACCTGATTTACCAGATGGGTACCGGCAGCCATGAAATGTATATCCAGCTGGTCAGTAAACTGATCCCTACAAAAAAGATTTGGTTGGACCGGTTAAAAGAATTGGTCAAGGAAGGCACTCCGGAGGTGGACAAAGAGGTAAAGGAAGCCAAGCAGGATCGCATACCACAACACGTATCCCTGGTGGATTGGGAGAAATACGGATTCTATCAGAATGACAACTGTTACTATTTCCGGACGCAGAAAGGAGTGGAACGGGGTTGCAACTTTACGCTCGAGCCACTATTTCATATTGAATCAGTCACAGATGCGAAACGCATCTTCCGGATTACCAACGAATTCAAAATCACCAGGGTCATTGAATTACCCCAAAATTCACTGATCAGCCTGGGCCGGTTCAAGGAGGCAATCGAGAGCCTGGGTAACTTCCTTTGGGAAATGTCAGATACCGAACTCAATAAGCTAAAGCGGTACCTGTATCAGGAAACAAAATCCTGCATCGAAATCAAGCAGCTGGGCTGGCACAAAGACGGATTTTACGCTTGGGGCAATGGCATTTTCAATGAGGAGTTCACCAAGATTGATGAATACGGAATTGTCTCCCATGCAGAGGTCAATTACTACCTGCCGGCATTTTCCTCGATTTGGGAAAAGGAATTATCCCACTACCAGGCAGAAAGGCAATTCATGCATCGTGATAAAAACACCATCACTCTGCAGGATTACAGCGCCAGGCTGATCACCGTATTCGGTGACAATGCAATGGTGGCCCTGTGCTTCTACTTTGCCAGCCTGTTCCGGGATGTAATCATTGGTAAACTGAACTGCTTTCCCATACTGGATTTGTTTGGTCCGAAAGGTGCCGGTAAAACAGAGTTAGCAGTCAGTATCATGAGTTTTTTCGGGAAAATGGGTAAAGGTCCGAATATCAACAACACCTCGAAGGCTGCCCTGGCTGATCATGTATCGCAGCTTTGTAACGCTTGCGCCCACATCGATGAATACAAAAACAGTATTGAACTCGACAAAATAGAATTCCTTAAAGGCTTATGGGATGGCACCGGGCGCACCCGTATGAATATGGATAAAGACAAGAAAAAGGAGACCACGGCAGTTGATTGCGGGGTGATCCTATCAGGGCAGGAAATGCCGACCCAGGATATTGCCCTCTTTTCCCGGCTGATTTACCTGACATTCAATGTGTATGAATATAATGACCAGGCAAAGCAGGACTTCAATAACCTCAAGGAGATTGAAAAGCTGGGTAATACGCACATCACCAACGAAATTCTCGCTCTCCGAACGATCTTCTCCAAGAATTTCAATGCCAGTTACGACCAGGCCAGTAAAGACTTCCAGCTTGCCATCGGTTCAGCGGTAATCGAGGATCGTATTTTTAAAAATTGGTTGATCGTAATTGCCACCTACCATGCCATTCAAAGTGAAATCGAGGTTGCATTTGATTATAAGCAGCTCGTGAAGCTTTCCGCCATTCAGGTACAGATTCAGAACGCTGAAACAAAGAAATCCAGCGAGATTTCAAGCTTCTGGCAGATCGTTCAATTCCTTGCCTCAGATGGCCTGATCCATGACGGTATTGATTACCGGATTGAAATGGTTCATGAAATCAAAACCGAGGGAATGGCATCAAAACGGGAGTACTCAGTTGCAACCAGCCTGATCTTCATTCAATTCTCAAGAATATTTCAGTTATACCGAAAGCATGGGAAAATGGCAAACGAGAAGATCCTGCCGATTGACTCCATCCAACATTACCTCAGTCACGATCCCAGGTTTCTGGGTAAAAAACGTCAGCGCTTCCGCTTCCTGGACAAGACCGCTTCCATTGAAGGAATTTGGAGATCAAAACCCGAATGGGCATCGGTTTTCGAGTACAAGGACCTTGGAATTGACCTTTCAACCGACACCATATATTTCAGATATGGATAAAGATGGAATCCAGCAGGTTGTAACCCAGCCTTCACCGAAGATTACTCCACCCTTCGAAGAGTCAATAACCGGGGACTGGGAGCAAACGAATTTGGGAGATGCCTTTTAAAACCGATTTTGGTCACGGAACAAGCGGAACAAGCGGAACACCCAACCCCACAACAACTTAAAGAATTTAATCTATGGAACAAAACGGAACAAGTTGGAACAGAATGAGGCAAGCTAAAAGAAGTTTGGAACAAGCGGAACAGGTTTGGAACACTTATAGAACATATTTTTTTGTTAAAACAATATATATAAGAGAGTTAGTATCCTGTTAAATCTGTTCCGTATGTTCCAAAGAATAGGTGCCCATATCTGAAACCAGTGTCCAAATATTTCATACCAAACTTCAAATGCCATGGATTATATCGACAAGGTCTACGTGGATCTGAAACAACGCCTGCCGGGGAATTATCCCCTGGATGATCTTCGGGAACCGGAGAAATTTATGGAGGCTGTCAAATTTCTGATTGATGGAGAATGGTTGATGGATGTAAGTTTTTCGAATGACTATATGAATTTGATTATCAATAAGCCAAATGAAGTGGCACTTGAAAGGAGACCCGGAAAAGAGAATTGGTATGATTTGAATATAACCGCTAATAAGAAGATTAACAATTAATTATAAATAGTATGGTAATAGATTTTGTAAAGGAAGTAAAGAAATTGCGTGACCTCCATCATGCCTACTTAGTCGATCACAGTTTTGTTATCCTGCCGGAGCTTTTGGAGCAAGGGGTTAAAGTCGATAATTTGATCGTGTCATTCGAGCACGTTGAAAGAATTGATGCGCTCGAAATGTTCCGTGACATGGTAGATATGAGGATCCTGGCGATCAATAATTCACTGAGGAAAATGAAAGACCTCCCGTTTATGGTCCCAGAAATGGTAGAATCCATGACAGTAAGCGCAAAAATTGCTCTCGATATTCTGGAGGACCTGAAGAATGATTGTAAAACCTAAATCAGCTCCTTACCCGGGGCGTTCCCCTCCGGGGCAGGCTTTCCGCTTAATCTCTTTGCAGATTTTCTTTGCAGGTTCTTTGCCTGAGCACGAAAACCTGCAAAGAGGATACCGCTACAATCCTTAACGCAGGTAAACCATACAAAATACAATGAAGCCAATATCATTTGTTGCGAGATTACTGAGGTTCAATCCAAGCGATCTCATGAGCCGATCACTTCGCCGGCGCCGGCTGCTGAAGAATCCGGACGTTGTGGAAATGCTACGGGTAGCTCATTCCTTTGGAGAGAGTTCGGAGAGGGACAAAGTGATCAGGCCTGGCAAGGACGAATACTCATTTCAAAAGCTGGTTGAATTCCTGGGGGAATGAGCATTGGACTGTTAACTCAAATGAATAATGCTACTCAAAGCTGAACCAGATGTCTGTGTTTTAACATATTATTCTCACAACCCCACCTGTGCATCAAGCAATTTCCTGATTTTGTCCATTCTACGGGGATACTCGCATTGGGATCTCACAAATTTGCCGTCCCGATCGATCAGAATATAGGTGGGATATCCTGAAACGAGATATTGATTGGCCAGTGTTCTCGACTGGGGACCGTAGAGGTGGATCCAATTGGGTTGCTCTTCAAAAAGCACCTGCATTCCCTCCTCCTCGTATCCCTCCCTAAGCATCTTTTCCCAGTCGGATCTCTCCTTATCCACGGAAATGCTGATGAAGATGATATTTCTTTCATTGTATTCATTCATGATTAGTTTCAGATAAGGGAACATGGCTTTGCAGGTGCCGCAACCCGTAAACCAGAAGTCGATGAATACATATTTCCCCCGAAAATCATCCAGCGACACATGTTCACCTTTAATATTTGGAAGAGTAAAATCCGGTGCCGGCTGACCCGTGGCGATGGCCGCCCATTTATCGCACTTTAGCCGGATATCCTTCTTTAATGTCTCATCGGTTGATTTTGAGAGGTATTCAGAGACGAGATCTTCGATGCCCGCGGTTCCCATCCTATCATTATCCATATAATAAGTAAGAAAATAATGAGGGATCTCGTTGTAAAATTCCTGTTGAGGCAAATGCTCCTTGACATATTTGAAAGTCTCCCTTATCCAGTCAGCATTTCTTGTAATATCATCATACGAAATACCACCTGTTTTGGCGGACTCCAAAGCCACAAAGTAGGTGACGAACCATTTGCCTTCACTGATATCGAGGATCGAAGGATCGTTCATGTTGATGCTATCCAGGAAAAAATACCAATCGGATGGAATATTCATACGTTCCCGGTTGGCAATATTAACCACTCTGGGATAGCCATATAAGTCTGAATAAAGATCATAGGAGATCGCCAGCTTTTCCCTCTTGTAAAAATTCATTGATAATCCCGGATTGGTCTTTTTGAAATCTTCCAGATAGGCAAATTGGTTTTGGGCCAGTGAATCACGAAATAATTTAAAATCGCCAGCGGTTTTTGGCGGCCTGTAGAAGGTAGAATACAGTTTCTGGCTTTTCCTTTTTTGAAGTGCCTTTTCGTAAAGATACCTGGCAGGCAAGGCAAGATCACCTTTAAATAGCACCGATCCTTCGTTGCCCTGTCCATTGATATTGATTTCCAGGTCCCTTCCAGGCTCCAGGTATAACTTTAACTGGAGGCCTTGCCCCTGAAGGACAGCATCAGATGGCTGTGAAACTATTACCTCTAGAGAGAAAGTTCCGTCTTCCTTAATCCTCAAGGTATCCTTGCGTCCATCAATTGAAAGGTACAACTCCTTAGCATCGTAATGACTTACTTTACCTGAAATAACACTTATAGAATCCGTACTCTTTGTACAATCTGTTAACAGGGCAATCATTAGCAGGACCGAGAAAATTTGTTTCATTGTTAATGGTTGAAGTTTGATTTGACTTTTTTGAAACTTTTTACGAATATACGTGAAGATGGTTTGATTGCTATCGATCAGTTTTCTTGGGGCATAACCGTTAATACGCGAAAGCAGGTATCTTGATTATATTTCTTCATGAAATCATTACTCGAAATTGTCCATAGTTTTCTAATCCAAATTTATTCAATCCTTTGGTTTGCCGAATACTTAGATGAATATGAAAGACCTGAAAATGTTCAGCAATCCCTTGGTGATGATTGTCAAATTAAAAAATTAGAAACCCTGGACAATATCGTTGTGTGGAAACAACGCTTAAAAGATCTATCTCTAGCGGACCTTCAACAAACTCAATTGCCGAACTGGCTCATGACAGGTCAGGGTTGGTCCCAATTCTTAAGTCGGCCATCAATAATATTTACTATATAGTTGTCCTTTAGTGTAACTTTATTATATTTGCAGCGTGAGCAAAACGACTAAGCATAGGACGATCATTACTTACAAGAACTACTTTGAGGGGTTTCTTGTCAAGCAATCACAAAAAGTAAAGGATAAAATCATTTGGACATTTTTATTGATAGAAGAGATTGAACAGGTGCCGGAAACGTACCTGAAACATTTGGAAGGCACGGATGGTCTATATGAAATACGGGTTCAAATTGCTACAGATATTTTTAGGATATTCTGTTTTTTTGACCAGGGCAGATTGGTTGTTTTAGCAAACGGTTTTCAGAAGAAGTCTCGAAAGACACCAAAACAAGAAATTACGAAAGCACTTAGAATCAGGGAGGAATATTATGAAGACAAAAAATAACATCAAGACTCTTACTCAACTCATTGATGAGCAGTATGGTGAAAAAGGTACACCTAAACGTGAAGAGTTTGAAAAAGGCTTCCAGGCATTTAAATTGGGTGCTATGATTCACGATGCCCGTCTGGAAAAAGGTTTGACACAGGAAGAACTGGCAGAGAAGTGCGGTACAACAAAATCCTATATATCCAGAATTGAGAACAATGTTAAGGAAGTTCGTATTTCAACTTTACAAAAGATTGTTGAACTCGGTTTGGGTGGACATTTGAATCTTTCGATAAAACTTTGATTAGCAATTCCCTGCCCTGCCATTAATTCTACTTGAACTTTGTGGCTGGGGCCAAAGATCCAGGGAAAAAGAGATCCGCAATGAAGTTAGGGGACGATGTGTCCATTGAAGGTAATCCGATCCGAATTTTCCAACTGGGATGATTTCCACCCATCAATATTTCAATATCTTGGAAGATACTACAATAGAGATGGTTCCGTTTGATCATTGACAAGATATGTAAAACCGAATCTGTAATGAGAACCAAAGTATCTACTATTCTATTGGTTTTGGTTATTGCCTTCGCATGCCGACCTAACCATCCTTCCAATGAGTATTTTGCCGACATTAAAGGGCAAAAAATTCCAATCATCCGGCTCGATCTTGTAAAGGACTCTGCCACGGTGATCCCTCTGTCGACGTTGTTTGAGGACGTGGAGATCATTCCTCTCGAAACCCGGCCAGAATGCCTGATTGGATATAGCACTAACTTTATGACAGATCATTCCATTTTGATAGGTGTTAGAAACCGTGCAGCACCTATCCGGCTATATGAATTTGATCTCAAAGGAAAGTTTATCAGCGAATTGGGTGGAGTTGGCAAAGGGCCAGGGGAACATCAAGGATACATGATGGGGCCAGTTATTTTTTATCCTGAGGATGGTTCGGTTTTAGCTTCGTTTGCCGGAACTGGTGATGAAGATCTGCTTTACGATAGGGAAGGCCGTTTTGTCAAAGCAATCAAACCCGCCTGGGATATGGGCGGCAGTATCTACCGCCTTGATGATGATTTGTTTATGAGTGCCGGGGTAATCAGTGGAACCCCAAAGTTTAAAAGGGACTCCTTTCAAATTATTTTCCACCGATCCGATGGAGAATGGGTTAAGAGTTTCCCGCGAAAAAACTATCCCGATGAAAAATCCACCGGATATTCATGGAAAGGGACCTCATCCATGTGGAGATATTCGAATGCCTGGAGATTACTGTCAACCGGTAATGACACTGTTTACGGCGTGACAGACAAGACGCTTAGCCCGGTGGCTCTAATAAATTTTGGTCAGAAATATTTCAGGTACAATGAAACCTTTAATCCTCAAACGGAGGTTGGCCACTATAACGTTAAAATCCTTCGTGAAACAGATCGATTCCTCTATTTCCAAAAGGAATATCTGTATAAACTGGAAGCAGAAGAATGGAGACCGGGAAATTGGACGAGCACAAGTTATTATGATTACTCGCTGATAATTAGCGATAAAGAAAAGGGAATTGGCTATAATATCAGATTTAAGGATGACTTTCTTGGGATATTACAGCCTGAAAAACATGGATTGGATTGTTCGTTTGGAGAATTTGGACCACCCTATCGCATTGTACAAGCATTTCAGGTACTTGAGTGGATTTCCGAAGCTAAAAAGGATAAAAATCTGCCAACAGCAGCCAAAGAGCGTATCTTAAAGCTGGAACAAATCCTAAATGAAAACAGCAATCCGGTAATGTTTTTGTTTAAGCAGCGGACTGACAAGGAAATATCAAGAAGACTAAGTCAGATAATCGACTAAATTGGCAGGTTGGGTTAATTAGGGAGAATTGCTTTTCATACCGCCCATCCGAATGGCAATAAAACCAGTAAAATCATTTCGGTTACTGTGAGTTATTTTGCGTAATTGCAGATCAATTCCATTACATTTGGAGAAATCACAATGATGCGAGGTAACAAACTAACCGCTGATCACCATGTTTAAAGGAAAATCTGTTTTCATACCGTGTAAACCCTATGTCAAACAATTCCTTATCCAAAACTTCGGTGAACCGGTAAACTTCTACCCTTCAGCCAATCCATACCTCACCTTCTTTCGTTCGTGTCTGAGTGATCCTACACCCAAGTATCAACAGAGAATGCCATGCACTAACTGCAATATGCTGGCACAAAGGGAAAAGCCAATCCATATCCCTAAAGCCAGAATTTACCAGCGTGAGCATGAGAAAATGCGTGAAGTCAACAAGAGCAGAACCGATATCGTGGAATTTATTGTATCGGAAGCTGATTTTTATGACGTAGGCTGGTTCATCAAACCACTGCAAGTGGCAGCGCTGAATGCCTGTTTTGAGCAAAACATCAAAGGGTTCATGAGGACTTCCATCATGGTGGATGTATCGGTTACCGGAAACCTGGCCGACAGCATCCACCGGTTTCAGAACAATTACAACTTCCCTGAGGAAATCTGGTCGTATGAAGCGATAAAAAAGGATTTGTACCGCCATACCCAGAAAAACAAAATCTCATTCGAGAAAGAAATCTATACCAAGATTCAAGAAATAGTTACCGTTCAGCTGTCTGATCTGGGGACAATCTCAAAATCCAACCAATTACCCAATGCAAATAGTAGAAAACGAAAAAAACAACCTCGGGGGCATCGCAAAATTGTGGTCAATCCCGTCCAACTTACTCTTTACCCTGGAAAAGAGCTCCACCCCGGGCATGTTCAAACTTCCGATCGGGTGCCTTGCGAATGCCTACGAGTTTTGGCCGACATTCCAGTCAGCTTCCTTTGAGGAAGAACATTCTGCTCAACCCTCCGGTGACTGTTTCAATCAAACTGTGTCATTCACCATACCGAAAAACACGTTCAAGAATCTCGCGTACCTCAATTTGCTTTCCGGTCGCACCTGGGGAATACTGATGCTCGATCAGAACAATCAGTATAGGCTGGCCGGCTGCCGGGATTATCCCGTTCGCCTGGCGGCCAACACAAAAACCGGTTCGGAAATATCCGACCTCAATTGCGTAATTCTGAAATTCACCGGACAATCTCCATTCCGGGCAGTTTTCGTTGACAAACCCAACTAAAACCACGGTTCCGTAAGGTTTCCACCGCTTTTTTGTCCTTTCATTCCGCTAAAGCCACCCCTAAATTGGTGGCTTTAGTCATTTAATCACCCTAAGTAAATGAGGACATGAGCACGGTACAACTTGATATTGATAACGGTATAGGGGCTGGCGGCTTTTCCAAATCCTATATCAAAAACTTTTTGGCAGCTGCCGGCAAGGGTCCGCTCACCATCCGGGTTTCTTCCCGCGGCGGCGAAGTGGATCATGCACTGTCCATACACGATCAATTTGCCCAGCATGGAGATATCACCATTGAGTTAGTCGGTTTCAATGCAAGCGCTGCCACCCTGATCACCCTTGGTGCCAAGAAAGTGATCATGAACACCAATTCATTTTACCTGATCCATAAAGCTCTTGCATGGGTCAATGAATGGGGAAACATGAATCCGGATGATATTGACGAAATGATCCTAAACCTCGAGAAACAAAAACTCTTCCTCGAGAAAGTTACCCTTCAGCTCGCCAAAATGTATGCAAAGAAAACCGGTAAAACGACCACCGGGATTTTAACCCTGATGAAAGAGGAAATATGGCTCAATGCCAAAGAAGCACTGAGATGGGGATTTGTGGATGAACTATCAGAACCGGACATCGAGGAGAATCTTCTGAATAATCAAAAGATGATCAGTATGCTGAATTATTCCGAGCTGCCGATCCCTGGCTCCATCGAAAACACCCTGGATCCATTGCCTGTTATTGTGGACCCGTCACCCGGAATCGTTGCCTCGGTAACAACCGCCATCAAGAAAATTATAAACTCAATATTTACCATGAAACAATTCACCGCATTGAACAGCCTTCTGGCCGTGGTTTCCCTGGAATCCACCGATGAAGGAATTTACCTGAATGAAACTCAGGCCGCAGTCATTAATACCGCACTCGAGGCCAACCAGCAAATCGTCACCGAACGGGATAACGCCATTGTCGCCCGGGACCAGGCTGTGACTGATCGTACCAACGCCATTGCTTCCATTGATGCTATTGATCCAAGTATTGCCTCAGCAACGACGATTGAAGCCAAGATCGAGGCTATCCGGGTCCACATGGCCGCTAAGCCTGCCGTAGCTCCCGCCGGAGTGCAAACTGCACACGATGCCGCACCATCTGCGGACGGAGTGGACTGGGCAACGCTCAACGCACTGCCGCATATGCAGGAAGAAAAATACTAACCGCCAATCCCCAAAAAATCAATAATCATGGAAATTCAGGAAATTATCACCGCGTTCGGGGCCTATTATGAGAACTCAGGCCAGAACCAAACCCGTGTAAAGAAAATGCTCACTCAGGGGCTCGTCACCCCTAGCATTTGTTCGCCCATCAAAACCGACGATACTATTTTCAAACTGGCGAAACTCTCCCTGGTGCACGTCGTGCAGCCTTTTCAAAAAGGCTGGACTCCCCGGAATGCTGCCGCTATTACCCCCAACGAGATCCGCCTGTTCCATTTCAAAGTGGACGAGGATATCTGGCCGGATGATATTGAGGCTACCTGGCTTGGCTTTCTTGAATCGGAATCGGTCACCCGAAAGGAATGGCCGCTGGTTCGGTTCCTCATTGAATCCGGATACATTCCACAGATCAACAACGATATGGAACTCTTCGAGTACGGTAAAGGGGCTTACGTTGAACCCGCCATGGGCGTATCCGGGGTGACCGGCACCGGCATGGACGGACTCATCACCCTGCTGCAGCGCGGAGTGGAAAACGATACGATTAACTCGGTTCCGCTGGGTGCTCTGACCAAAGAATCCATTTACGATCAGGTGGAAACTTTCGTGGACGGGATCTCTCAGATTTACCAGGGAATACCGATGTCGGTATTTATGTCACAGACCTGGCGCAAGCTGTACCTCCGGAATAAGAGGGAAAACGGATACTATTTCAAGACCAGCGACAAGGAGATCGATGAATCAATCGACTTCACCAACCAGAATGTGGTTGAACTGCCCTGCCTGAACGGAACCGATGTCATTTTCGCCACTCCCAAAGAGAATCTCTTGCACCTGACCAAGAAAAGCTCCAACAAAACCAAATTCTCCATCGAGGAAAGCAAACGTGAGGTATCGTTCCTCTGCGACTGGTGGGAAGGTTTGGGATTTGGAATGAATGCTGCGGTCTGGACCAATGCCATTAAAGCTGTTGTACCACCCGTAGGAGGTTAACGATTGGAATGATTCACTTTTAAAAGTCAAAAACAATGGATTTTGCAGATATTGGAAAATTGCTGACTGATGGTAAAAACCTCGGAGGACTCGCCCAGCGGATCTATTTCGGACTGTGGTCCGATGTAGCCACCTGGCCGGTCGATGCCGAATTGCCATTGACCCTCGATGCTCTGGGTTCATCCACCGGCAGCATCGCGATGAAACCCGGGAAACGGATGTTCGAGCTGTACACCACCGAGGATGCCGCCAAGCTCGATATCAACGTGATCGGAGAAGAAGGTGGAAAAGGCTATGAATTCCTCTTGCATGTGTTCGCCCCCGGGCTGAATAAGAAGCTGCTTGGGTTTATGAATGCCACCAAGAACGAGGATCTGGTTCTGATCGCCCAGGACAGTGCCGGCCAGTTCTACCTCTTGGGTTGCGAAATTCGTTCAGCCAAATTCCAAGCCAGTGATGGATCGGGTACCGGTTCAACCACAGACGGAAGGCGCGGCCTGGGGATGACATTCGCATATCGCACCCATAGCCTGTATGAGTACACCGGAACCATTCCGCTGACAGCAGCAGTTCCTGAGCCATGATTTGGACAGACTATTTCACACTGGTAGGAGTCATGCCCGGACGCATCGTTGTGCCTGGGCACGGCACGTTGGATTTTTCCGATGTCAGTCTGCCGGTGGAGAAGATCCAGACACTTTTCGAAAATGGTTTTCCTTACCTGAGAGTTACTTCGCTGGGAAAAGAAACCTTCTATCCGGAGCAGCCATTGGTGGAACCGGAAGCGGAAGTCACCCCGGAACTGGCGTTACCAGCTAAGAAACCCCCAAAGATGAAAACGTAGTTTGTGGTTCTTCATAGTGTTTGTTAAAGTAGGAGCCCCCCCAAAAGGGGGCTTTTGCTTTTGTATACAGGTCTCCAATTTGACCTGAAACTGCTCGAATGCAAATGCTTGAAAACCACTGAAATATCTACGCAATTCTCTTAAAAGAAACTTTCTCTGATAATCAGCCTTTTTGATGACTTGGATATTGGAAAATTGGATAACTTTACCGTTGTGAAAGTAAAAACTAATATTTTAGTTAAGTATAGCCCTTTAATTTGTCTAGCTATTCGCAATACGGATGAATTCCAGCTATACGCTGCCGAAAATTCCAAATTTTTAATACATTTTCCTATGGGGTATAAGGTGCATTCATTCCCACAAATTCTTATATTAGTGAACATGAGCATGATTCCTAATATAAGAACTACCGGAAGCTTAAAAAATGATCTGATAGAACTCAATCAATACCTAATTGAATCAAAGATTCATTCGATGCCAGTGGGTAAATATAAAACGTCAATGCACTTTTAAAAAAAGAGAAATGCCAAGTAAAAGTGAACAATGGAATGGAAAAAAATTTATAGTAAATATCGACTATGACAAACTTGGTGCATGTACATGGATCGATTGTCAAAAATACGGATTCATTTCAGCAAGTGGAGGTAAATGGTATCGCCATACTTTGAACCATTTATTTATTGGAGAAAGGGTATATGCAATGATTTCTAAAAAAGGTTATGTCGGAGTAGGTATTGTGAATGACTTTAAGAAACAGAATATGCTGACACGTACTAATTGGGGATTATACAAACTAATGAGGATACTAATATTAACCTGTATCCCTCATACTGTTTGAGTTGACTAAAAATCGAAAGGAGGTGAATGAGGCAATTCCAATAACGAAAATTAGTTCCAGTGAAAACGATCATGGAACAAAATGGATTCAATAACATTTGTACAAACTAAATTAACAATTAAATCAAAATGACATGAGAAAATTATTGAACATCTTAGCAATATTTGCTTGTCTACTCGCCATTGGCATTACATTGGAAACTGCTATGGCAAATAGTTCAAGTCAAAATCCAGCTCCTTATAGTGATGGCAATTGCGGTTATGGATCGGTATATATACCAGGGACCGGACCATCCGGCTATGTCGGATGCTATTCACCGACCGGACGTTTGCACAGACAAGTTGGGCTTTGCACACCTCAATATGGAACCGGATGTTATGAAGACGAATGCAAATCTCCTTGTTTCACTGTCATGCCATGATTAAATCGATCCAGCTATTAAATTGTTTTTGTTTGGTTTTGATAAAATGACCTAACAATGTATCTAATAGCGTCGGTAAGTATTAGTAATTAATTTAGATTGTACTTCCCAATTTTTTATTTACATTACCTCATGACTGCCCTCTTGAAATATATTGAGTGACAGTTGGTTAGAAAATTGTTCTTTGAAATCTTTGTAATCTATAACTGTAAGTAATTCAACAGCAGACGTTTTGTCGAGTAGAGAAATACCCAAAACCTGTAGGATTTCGTAGGTTGAACTATTTATTTTTAATTCCGTGCCTACGATGGCGACCAGGTAATAGGCAATCGATGCGGAGTAAATCTGGATGCGTACAGCATTCTCGGTTGTACCCCAAAATGATTTTATCTTGAGATGCTGCTTTATCCATTTGAAAAAAAGTTCCACCATCCAGTGGTTTTTAAAAAGGAGTGCAACCTGCTCTGCCGTCAGGTCAAAGTTGTTGGTGAGGAAAACAAAAGTTCGCTCGGCTTCTTCATCAAAATACTTAACCCTACGCAATTTCTCTGGATAATCCTGGGACACATAAAACCCAGTCAGTTTACCGACTTGGTCATAAACACCTCCGGTTTTATTGACTTTCCGGGAGTACCTCCGGTTAAACTTAAGGTTGATTTTACCTCGTATCACGAAGATGGCGGAATGCAAAGTTATCCGATGAAGCCTCTTAAAGTCGACATATCCTCTGTCATTAATTTAGTAGGCGCCGGGTTCATATACCAGATAATCCATCACCTTCACATCATTGACGGTTGCCGGGGTAATATGAACAAAAGCAGGGATCTGAGTGGATATATCGAATAAGGTATTGAGTTTAATCCCGCCTTTGGTTTTACGGAACTTTGCCCACCAGAAGACACTTAAGCAGAGATCAATGGTGGTAGAGTCAAAAGCATACACCTACCCTTTCATCTCGAAGTCATCATTTTCCCTTGCTTTACGTGCCAGCGTAACAATCATATGATAGGTAAACCCTTCAAAAATCGTGCTGCTCCGAACTTCGTTAGCATATGCCAGATTGCTTCGGGTAACGCTTTTGCCAAAGCCAAGATGAAGATTTATTGCTATGGGCATCCAGAGCAACCATCAGATTCCGAAGGCTATCCCGATTGGTCAATTGCCCGAAGATTATGCAGAGCGGCTGATTTCAGCAAGTAAAATGCTTTACATATTTATTGCCATTATACTCGTCAACCATCCGATCAAAAATTTGTTGGGGCAGAAACTCAACGATCTGTGCGAAAACGTATTTCCCTTGGTTCATAGTCAGCTAATTTGACAGCCAACCAATTCAAATGGTCACGCTATTTAAACCCTTGTAAGCTATAGATACACAATGATTTCAAAGAACTTTTAAATATTTTTACAAGAAACTAGTGACATTACTTACCAAACTTAGAACTATCCAAAACGACAAACCCCGATGTTAATAAAAAATAAATTTCAGGTATTTACGATCATCGCACTTTTGTCCCTACCATTAATAGGATCGGCCCAAATGGTTCAAACCATGATGGTTGGCAAGGGATTGAAAAACGAAGAGCAAGTTTTCCTTAAAAATATAGCACAGGATGTGGAATATATCTGTCTTGAAACTACCGACAAGTGCTTGATCGGTGGAGCAGGACATGTGTTTACTACTGATCCTGACAATATCATCATTGCCGACAAGGTTTTTTACCGGTTTGGCAGAGATGGAAAGTACAAAAACTCAATCTCCGGCCGAGGTAAAGGACCGGGTGAGTATGTGGAAATATGTGGTTTTGAAATAGATCCGGCAACTGGCACCTTTTATATCTTTGACAGGCAGGGCAAAATTCTAAATTTCAAGTTAACTGGTGAATTAATCAGCGATCAAAAGGTATCATCAGGATTGTATGCAAACCTTTTTGATAAGAATAAAGTAATAAATCTATATTCTTCAAGATCTTCCATGTTATCTGGCGGTTATAGGGTGGTGATCAATGATCTGAAAGGTAATCCTTTAAGGAAAGAGATGAAACTTGACCAGGAGTCCATCAATGGCAACCAAAACCTAACTGTTCAGAATACCCGCTTGACGAACTTTCGGGATAGTACCACAGTATGGGAAGGTTTGTCCGATACAATATACCGGATCAGCAAAGATTATCAGATCAATCCCAGATTTTGCCTCGATCTGGGCAAGGACCGGTTACCTAAAACACTGCCAATAACACCAAATTCACCGGATTATCGAAAGGAAATCGATAAATACATCATGCCGATAAAATTTTTCGAAACCGATCGAAAATTATACCTCGAAACGAGTGACCGGGGGCAACCGAAGAGACATCTCTGCAATAAGAGTGACGGCGTTTGCATAACTTTGCCCTGCGAAGACCTAATTATCAATGATTTCGACGGCGGCCCCGATTTCTGGCCATTGGGCATAACTCCTGACGGCAAACTGTATATGCTTTTTGATATTGTTGTTTTGAAAGAGTATTGGAAACCAAATACGGAGATTGCCTTGAAATATCCGGAAAAACAAAAGGCATTTTTAAAAATGCTTGAATCCTGCAAAGAGGATGATAATCCGATTATAATGTTAGTAACTCCGATTAAGAATTGAAGCCAATGACAATTAGTGATGTTAGAATAATTCTAATACTTGGTCTCTTAACGGTTGCAGGAAACAGTTTTGCCCAGGTCGCTGAGTATAAAGTAACTGGTTTTGTCTATGATTCATTGGGAATGGCCCCTTTGGCGTATGTGAATATTTCTGTTGCAGGAACAAAACGCGGCGCAACCACCAATCGGGATGGCTTCTTTAAAATCAATATCGCAACCAACCAAACAGTTCTGTATTTCAGTTACATGGGTTACGGGGTACGGGAATGCTCTGTCTATGAATCGACAAAGATGCCCTTGACAATTTATATGACCCCGGAAATTAGAAAAATCGGAGAAGTAACGGTCAAAAACAGCCGATTCCGCAATATTCTTGAAGGAGATAGCTTAAAGGTACTCGACTATGAGATCTGGAACGATCGATTGCTGGTACTGGCCCAATCTGCCGGTGACTCCCTCAAGCAGAGAATTTATCTGACCAGCCTGGGCGGTTATATCTATTCGTACCGAAACCTAAAGGATATCGGGAAATCCATAAAATTTCCCGAAGACCCCTCACCGAAAAAAATCTATTTGTTCACGGATACTTACGGAGAGGTTCAATTGCTGGCTAAAACAAGGGTCTGGCAGATCTATCTCCGCGACAATAAGATTTTCCTGCTGTATCCAAGCAAATATGAAGATTGTGCGAATAATCTTTTCCCGATCAAATGCCGGCTGAACGACAAGCTTTTTTACCAGGAATCCAACGAAAAATATAACGGAACATTCTTTACGGTAAGAGGCACCGATTCAATTAAAAGAGTAAAACTAATTTCTGATGAATTCGGCAAAATAAGATATTTGCGCCAACGGTCGGTTGCGGTGCCTCTAATTGTGTATAATCAGCAGGTCGTGCTTTTTAATTTTTTCCAAAATGAAATGGAGTTTTTTAACGAGCGGGGCAGATCGGTCAAAACAATCCCAACCCTATTCCATGCCAAATGGTATTACGACAAGCAGGGGAAGAAGGCATATGATCTGGATGAAACAAACTTTACACAGGATATTATTCAGGATCCGGTTGCCAACAAGGTGTATTCCATCTGGAGAACCGTTTTAACCGGTCGCTATACTTTAAAGGAAATTAATATGGAAACCGGTGAAGTGGTCAGGGATATAACGATACCTGATCATCCCTTTATTGATAAAGTTCTGGTCAACGACAATCAGGTATATTTTATGTTCAGGGATCGCGAGGAACAGCGGTATAAGACACTTTATACAATGAGAATTTTATAAGCCAGTAATGAGTTAGGTGATGAAGCACATTTTGACTTTGGTGATGATTTTTCCCTTGATTTGGGCACCCGTCCGGTGTCAGGAAAATGCCGTGAAAAGGGATACGGGCTATTTTGTTGATTCCCGCGACAGCCAGGTGTACCAATGGATGAAGATCGGAACACAAATCTGGATGTCCCGAAATCTAAATTACGCTTCTACAAAGGGTTCCAGCTGTTACAACAATGACAGCACACAGGGCAAAACCTTCGGAAGATTATATGAATGGAGCACCGCAGTGACGGTTTGCCCTGCAGGCTGGCATCTGCCAACCCATCCGGAATGGACCGTTCTGGCTGATTTCCTGGGGGATCAGGCCGGCGAGAAACTTAAAGAATTGGGTTCCGAGCACTGGAAAGGTGTTGATGCGGTGGTTAGGGGCGACAGCGGTTTTAATGCCTTACCGGCTGGATTCAAAGGAGTGGACCCGAATGACCGGACATTTCATGGAGGTACCAGCCAATTCGCCTATTTCTGGTCATCCACAACTGCATCTCCGGCAAGGAAAGCCTGGGCACGATTTCTAACTTTTCAGGACGACGAATTGCACCGATATGAAGAGTGGAAAGAATTCGGATACTCCGTACGGTGCATCAGAAATGAATAGTTAATGGTGATGTCTATTCCATCAATAAAACCAATCTTAAAAAATACCATTGCTTTTTACCAAAAATTTTAACAACAAAATAATATACCTAAAACAAATCTAACCAAAACATGAAAAACAAATTAGGAAACCACAAACAGACCTATTTTACAACAATTTTCATTGTACTCCTATCTTTCCAATGTCAATATCCAAAATACAATAATGAGAACATCAATATTATTAACATCTTTAAAGGCATTGAAAAATCAGACACGGTTAAACTAAGTTCCATTGCATCGCATATTGAGTACTTAAAATTAGAAACAAATAATGAATCTTTAATATCATGGCCAGAGAAAATTGATATTTGCAAAAATGAACTTTTTGTAATGGATAGAAAAACCTCTTCATTTTTAAGATTTGATATAACAGGTCAGTTTTTAAACCGTATCGGGAAATCCGGGGTTGGTAATGGTGAGTACAAAGAAATAGGAGGTTTTAGCTTCAATGAATCAGGTGATGTGGTATTTCTTTACAGTCGAGTTTCAGGAGGGGAGATATTAAAGTACACGAAAAACGGTAAATACATCGGAAGCGTTGCGAAAAATACAGGATTACACGTTACATTAATAAACAAATACTATTTCTGTAATTTGTATCCGATAAGTCAATTGAAAAATTCGGATTTTTATAGCATTCAAATATTTGATTCCTTAGGAAATATAACAAAAAGACTTCACCCCAATAATAACCTTAAGAACAAGGCAACTTCCAAAACTACTGTACTAAATTCCCAAATTTATACACTAAGGGACAGTTTGACGTTTTGGGAAGGACGATCTGATACAATTTTCAGAATAAGCAATGATTACAAAATTGAGCCTCGGTTTGTGATCAATTTTGATAAGTATAAAATACCTAACTCCTTGCTAAATGATGTGGGAAGGTTCAAATCAGAAATATCAGGATATTCGCATTTGTTTAGTTTTGTCGAAACAGAAAACTACTTTTTCTTTAATTTAGCAATTAATAGATTAATGAAGTTTATTATTTATGACAAAAGAACGAATACGTCGATAAATATATTTGAAAACTCAATTAACCTTATAAATGATATTGATGGAGGGTTGCCATTTTGGCCCACTGGACGGTTATCAGATGGCAGGCTTTATATGTTAATAGATGTTGTTGCCTTAAAGAATTTTGTTACATTGAATAGCGATAAAAAAAATACTACATCAGGATATCTAGGGATTAGTGACAAGGTAAAGAAATTAAGTGTTGAAAGCGGGCCTAATGACAATCCAATTATTATGATTATTACTCTAAAATAAAAACCTCTTACGAACAAGGCTCAAGGGAAAAATCGAAACAATAAACAATCTAAAACGGAATATAAAATCATGAAAAGGATATATCCATATTTAGTGTATGCAATGATTGCTGTTCTCTCTTTATTTGTTTTCTATCTAAATTATCAAATGCAACATTTAAGAGACATTAGAGATTCCTACAAAGAGTCCTTAAATACCCTTAATAAAGAAATAAGCAATAAACAGATAATACTAGAAGAACAGATGGTGAATTTTTACAATTTTGAAGGATTCAATATTGGAAAAACTCAAATGTTCATGAATCAGAAAGGAGACAGTATTAATGTGGATCATATTTTAGGACAAGGAAGAAAAATTGTATTCAATTTTTCAGAATACAACTGTGATGCTTGTGTTAAAGAAGAGTTGATTTCTCTGAAAATAATATGTAATATAATTGGTTCTAAAAACATTATCATATTAGGTAATTTTGAGAGAATAAGAGATCTTGGAATAATTCTAAAATCGGCTGAAATTGATTGTCAATATTACAATTCGGCTAAAAGCTCTGTTATTCCAGAGATTGAGAATAAGAACCTTCCTTTCATTTTCATTAATGATCTGGGACTAAACGCCAAATCTCTCTTCATTATCAATAAAAACTCGAACGATTTGACGAAGCATTTTTACCAAATTATTTTGAAAAAATATTTTAAGATTGTCCGTAATGATTAATCTAAATTATCCAACAGAATGATATACATTCGATTAACAGTCTTCCAAATAATTTGTCTCCTAAATACCGTCTATTAAGCCGGTAGGTAAATTCATCCAGCTTGTTTTGTAAATAGGTGTCATCAACATGGTGAAAATTATTCAAAAGGTTTCTCTTGGTGAAGCTGATAGCAATGTGAACCCAAGGCAGTTCTTTACCTGCTTGTTCGGGAGGGATCACTTTGAAAACGTGTTTCTTAACTACCTCATTAAGTCTTTTATAGCTCGAATAGCTATCCGGCTTAACTTCGGTCTTAGGGTTCAAGCTATCCTTTACAACTTTGTTGATGGTTGTAGATTTAAGATCAAGCATTACCCTCATTTTGAAAAATTTACACCGAGAGTTCTACCGATGATTCTTCGGGTCCTTGACTTTCTCGGTCTGGGCCATAACCAATATAGGAGTTTGTTTTTCACTGCCTCACCCCCGCTTCAATTTCTTGTCCTTTTCGCCTACCGTAGCAGATTCAACCGTTGTAAAGAATCCCTCATCCATTTCAGTGAATCCGGAAAGTTTATAGCGTTCATCGCGGATTCCCATAGCGACTCTAATCTTATGCATCATAAACCAAACTGGCTCATCGTTTCCGACCAAGCTGCCGTTGCATTTGCTTGGCAGAAATGCCTTTCTTGGTAGAGGTCATCAAATACTTAGTGATGTACCAATCACTGAAAGAAAGATTCGAAGATTCCATTACCATGCCACTTCGCAAGGTGGTGCGGGTTCGTAAGCGTCTCCGCGATACCATCTTTCCAGATTTCTGATCAGGCTTTATATTAGCCATCTGAATAAAACGACAGATGTTATGATGGCAGCGGAATTATACAAAAAGACCTTGGCCAGCTATGAAGCTTTTTTGAGCAAAGGAGAATCAGTTTCCCTAAGCAGGTATTGCAAAATTCATCACGTCAATTACCGGGGACTGGGGTATTGGATGAAAAAACAATCCCTGGATATCCCAAAAAATAAATTAGGGAAGGAAGCCCGGCATTCTGACTCAAATCATACTGATCAACTGGTAACCGGGCCTCACCATATGGTACCCTTGCTGATCCAGTCACCCATCCGGGATGAAACCTCAAGGCTAAGAAAATCGTCTTTGAAGGGAGTTAACATTACGATCCAAAATGGCCTGGTGGTTTGCATAAACGAAATCAGCTGTGTTGATTTGTAAGCTCTCGGTCTGGTACATATTGACCGACACATTGCTGGGTTGTATTTTGCGCCCAAAGCAAATTCACTATGGACATTCGCAAGGTTCGTAACCCAGAGCTGGCCCGGTTAACCGGCCAGAAAGCAATAAGCGCAGGTATGCGCCGGAGATTCCGGAACAGTTTCCTGGCAGCAAAGAAGCCAGACCCAACCTCTTCACTTCCTGTTTCCGGCAGTTTTGTCCCGTTTACAATCACCGGAGGACCCCAAGTGCATACCACCGACCAACGGATCGTGCTTCGCCTTCCCGATGGGATAGAGATTATCCTTACCGGTACCGGTTCCTTGTCCGCCGTGCAATCTATTTTATCAATACTGTAAGCCATGTTTTCACTGACGAGCAGTTTTTGCTATTATCTCTACCGTAATCCCACCGACATGCGTCTGGGAATGGACGGATTATGCGGGCTGGTCCGTGGGCAGTTGCGCCGAAGCCCCGGTTCCGGTGAAGTCTTCCTATTTATTAACAAGCCTCGTAACAAGGTTAAACTATTACGGTGGGAAGAGGGTGGCTTCATTTTGTATTATAAACGCCTGGAACAAGGCACCTTCGAACTTCCAACGTTCAGCGTTACAGCGACTGCATGTGTATTAGGCTGGGCCGAACTGGTCATGATTATTGAAGGTATTTCGATTCAGAAAATCCAACGCCGCAAACGATTCTCAAAATTCAGCAGTTGTTAACAATAACTCAGGGAGCAATTCCTGAAACTCAATGATTATTAACAATTTGGTCATAACTCAGAAGGTATTGTTAATAGATAACCACTTGTAAATCTTATAATTACCGGGCTAACTCAGTTGTTAACCGTACCTTTACGGTATGATTTCAGCCAACGATCATACCGAGATGATTCAGGTACCCAAAAAGGTCTACCTGCAGCTTGTGCAAGAACACCAGGACATGACGGCCCGGTTACTGGTTCTTGAACAGCAGCTGGCCAAACTGCAACGAATGCATTTTGGGCGCAAGAGTGAACGATTCACGGAAGAGACTTCCCCGCAAGATGCAATACCCACGGAGACTGCCACGAAAGAGGTTCCTCCGGAAGAAAAAGAGCTGATTGATTTCCTTGCTCCGGTCAAAAAGGGAAAAGCGGCCAAAAAGGGACACCCCCGGTCTCCGCTGTCCAAGGATATCCCCCGGGTGGAAGAAGTTGTTCTCCCACAGGAAGATGTCACTGGCTGGAAGATCATCGGCCAAGAGGTGACCCAGATTCTGGAACGGATTCCCGAACAAATTTTTGTAAGAAAGATCATTCGCTACAAGTACCTGAGTCCCGATGGAACCCGTATTGTGATAGCCGATCTTCCAACCCTGCCCATTTACAGGGGCCACGTGGGGGCGGGTTTGCTGAGTGATCTGGTCGTTGGCAAATGGCAGGATCATATTCCCCTGCATCGGCAGGCCGCGATTTACCAACGGCAAGGAGTTACCATTCCAACATCTACCATTAACGGCTGGTTGACCTATACTGGTGATGAATTGGAAGCCGTTTATAACTGCATGCTTAAAAAAGCTTTCGCCGGAGACTATATTCAAATGGACGAAACGGGCATGAACGTCATGACAGAAGAGCATCCCGGAAGCACCTTCAATGGAACGTTTTGGGCCATCCACGCTCCGCAGCAAGGAGTAGCTATGTTTAAATACGACATAAGTCACGGGGCTCAGGTCCCTAAAGATCTGCTGGAGAATTTTCACGGTACGGTTCAAAGCGATGGATTGAACGTGTATAAATTCCTGGATACTCCGCCATGGAATGAGCGAATCACAACACTGGGTTGCTGGGCACATTGTCGTCGTCATATAGAAAATGCCTTAAAAAATGAACCGCTGAAGGTGCCTGAAATACTAAAGGCCATACAAAAATTGTATCAGGTGGAGCGGATTGCACGAGGAAAGAACTTCTCCCCGGAGCAAACCCGGGAACTCCGCCAACGGTTTTCTGTTCGCGTCCTGGACCAGCTTTTCACCTGCCTTAAAAATGAAAAAGATCATCTGGAAGCACCCGCCAGTAATTATGGCAAAGCAATCAATTATGCCATGAATAACCGGGCTCGGCTCACTCGCTACGCGGAAAACGGGAACTGGAATATCGATAACAATCCCATCGAGAACACGATTCGCGGAGTGGCTATGGGAAGGAATAATTTCCTGTTTACCGGAAATCATGAAGCCGCCCAACGGTCGGCCATGATGTACACTTTTATGGCTACTTGCAAAATTCATGGGGTCAATCCTCAGAAATGGATGGAGTGGGTGCTGACCAAACTCCCCGGCTGCAAAATGAGTGAAATCGACTCGCTGCTGCCGGCCAGCTACAAAGCTGCCCTGGCTGAAGGGCCACCGGGATCAGATCAACCAACCGGATGGGTTTCAACTTCAGCATAAACGGATCGGGTTAACCAGGCAATGTAAACTATCTGCCAAACTTGGCCTACATGTACCAGACCGAGAGCTTACGTTGATTTAGCCGAATTAATCCTGTCCTGTAATACCCGGTAATACCATGTTTGCACTGACCTCATCCATGATTTATTACCTCTGTCCGCAAGATGTGGACATGCGCAAGGGGATTTATTCCTTATACCAGTTAGTCAAGTCCGATATGGGGCGAAACCCCTTGTCCGGAGAAGTTTTCCTGTTTTTAGGCAAGAACCGGGGGATGATAAAAATTCTGCACTGGCAAAAAGATGGATTTATCCTTTATACCAAGAAACTCGAGCGAGGCACTTTTGAAGTACCTCATTATAAGCCCGATAGCGGTCAATATGAGATGAAATGGGCAACTTTCGTTTTGATCATGGAGGGCGTCCGGCTTCGGTCCGTACAGTACCGCCAGCGGTTCGTAATGCAGTCAACCATCTGATACATAATATTATATATATTATATTTATCTGATTTTTCTTGGTCATCCCGATTGTTATGGGTATCTTCATACCGTGAGTAACAAACGGATTATAGCATTATTAGAAGATCAGTTAAGGTTTTCTGCCGAAAGAGAAAAGTCTTTATTGGAGCAACTCCATCAGCAATCGATCTGGATCGAAGAGCTTACCGCCTCCATCCGTTCCCTGGAAGAAGCCCTTTTGCTCAAGAATGGCAGTATCCAGTCCCTTGCAGGCAAGAACCGCGGGCTTGGCAAACTTCTATCAAACAAATCAGAAAAAATTA
Organism: Porphyromonadaceae bacterium; assembly: GCA_007280905.1. GTDB lineage: Bacteria > Bacteroidota > Bacteroidia > Bacteroidales > UBA12481 > UBA12481. The sequence goes on from QYQM01000037.1 coordinate 35,196, forward strand.
CGGTTGTAAGCACTTGCGGGGAAGTACCGGTACTGAAGGAAACTGCGGTGGTCAATCTCAAAGAGAGGGGCAACAACAATGCCAAACGCAAGGAGTTTTTCGATATAGAGACTATCATTGAAGAGGTTTATCCCAATGATCCGGGTTTTGACTTGCAAAAATCCAGGATGATCGGTTACGTGGATTCTATCCTCTATGAGTGCATACCTGCCAAGTTTATCAAACGGATCTTCAGGCAGCATAACTGCCTGTTGGATGGAAAAATATACTCCGCTAAAGCTCCCAGGACACCCCTGCTCAATTCCAACTATGATGGTTCCTTTATTGCCGGCATGTTACAACTGCGGTACATTTACTCCATGCCCATTGAGCGAATCGTTAAATACTTCGCTGAGCATGGGTTTGAAATAAACAAATCAACGGCACACGGACTGATCAAGAAATCGGCCTGGATGATGGAGCGTCTGGATCAGGTCTTAAAGAAGACGATCCTGGAGGATGACTACCTTTCCATGGATGAGAGTTATTATACCATCCTGACCAAAGAGAAAAACCTTAAGGGTAAAGGTGTTCGCAAAGGGTATATCTGGGCTGCCCTGGCCAATAGCACGAAACTGGTCCAGTTCTTTTATGAAAACGGTTCCCGATCACGCGAAGTATTGACCAACTATATCGGGGAACAATACGTAGGGGCCATTCAATCCGACGGGCTTGCCAACTATAAGATTTTAGAAACCGGTACTTACCCCGATGCGATACGGTTAGCCTGCTTTCAACACTGCAAGCGCGGGTTCCTGGATATCGAAGGGGATAAAGATGCAATAGAGATTGTGGATATCATCAATAGTCTCTACCGTAAAGAACATGAGATAGGGAAAGACTGGAAGCCCAATAAAATCCTCAAACACCGGCAAGAATATGCTCCCCCTATATTGGCAAGCCTCAAAATAAAGCTGCTAAAGGTACAAGCCGATCCGCAAACGCTGCCCGAGAGTCCGCTCGCTAAGGCCGTCAAATATACATTGGGGGAATATAGTGCCCTGTGCAATTACATCCTCCGGCACGACTACAATCTGGATAATAATGCAATCGAACGGCTCATGCGTTACATCTCCCTGAGCCGGAGGAACTCCCTGTTTTGCGGGAGCCATGCCGGAGCTGAAAGAACGGCCCTGATTTATTCGCTGGCTTGCTCCTGCAGGCTCAACGGAATAAACACCTTCGAATACTTTGCAGATATATTAAACAAGCTGGCCTATATCAGCCCCAATGCTCCTGATGAAGTTTATCAGGAGTTGCTACCCCATAATTGGTCTAAAAATTAAATCGACAACCCGGTCGAAGGAAAAATCCTATCCATGGGTATCGCGGAGACGCTTACGCGGGTTCTGCATTTTTTAAACAGAAATTGTTCAATCGTTTTCATCCAAAAAAATGAGAAGTGTATTTGCAATTTCTACAGGTAATGCCCTCTTATTGAAGTTGTTTCCGAAAAGAATTCTTGCAAGATTGTTCTTCGGAGTACAGTTTGAAAAAATCTATCAGCTTCATATTTGTAATTTTGAATAGAAGCTACTGCCGCGGAACGTAACCTATTTACGTTTTGGTACACGACCACTGATGATCATATAGTGTTAATATTAATATTAAATGTATATTTCGTTAAACTAATTTACTAAATTCATTTACTCATTCGTGGGCATTTTGTTTGAAATCATAGGGCTTCCGCCTTGCCGCCGGGAGCCTTTTTCTTTGTCCTTTTTCGTGTTTTCATCAAGGGTTACATTCGTACTTCGTGCGAATAGCAACACGAATAAAACTCATTCCATGATGAATCAACAGCACATCGATGAAATTAACGCCTGGCTTAATTCCGACCGGGTATACCAAACCGGAGTCAAGCTATTTGACCAGCACTCGAAAAACAAAACCCTAAAAAACCTTTTCCCACGTAAGGAAATACGGTACGCCGGTAAACTAGCCTACGAATTAGGGAAAATTGCCGGCATTGCTCCAACAGTCGATAAAGTCGAGGGCCGGGAACTGAAGCCCTCCGGATTAAAACCGGATACCACAATTCGTGACGATTACGAACCATTGATCGCCGATGATTCGGACCAGCCTCCGATTATCCGCCGGATCATAGCGGAATTCAGTGCAGTGTATAAAAACCGGTCAACCGCCCACAACTCATTGAAAGGGATACCACCGGATAACCGCGCGGAAAATGTTGCCATGCGCCAGGTTATCGTTGAGAAAATGGCCGGTTATTCCTCCCGGATGGAAGAATTACATGCTGCCCATCAGGACTGGTTAAACAAAAATATCCTGCCCGAAGAAAATTTGATTTACCCACCCAAACCACCAAAAGTGCCAAAGGTCGGGATCCTGCCACTAGAGGAACTCTCCAGGCAGCGTCTGAACTTGCAGAAATCCTTAAGCCGTGACAATAACCTGTTATACTTCGGAACTCCAACCAAGCAGCCCATGGTAAGTGAAATGCGGCCCGGGCCGAAACGCAACGAACTCTTGAAGAGGATCAAGGAGAAAAAAGCTGAGATCGAGAACCTAATAACCAAGATCGATGGTCTTAATCAGAGCCTCGGAACTCCGGCCGGCAGTATCCAGGAGTAAAGCCAATCAGGATGCCATGGTACCGGCAGCCCTGATGGAGATTCCTTCAGACACGAATCCCGACCTGGTGGAATTCGTGCCGGGAGTTCTGACAAAATCCATCGGCCTACTTATCCCCGGCATGCAAAAGCACTATTACTCGGATGGCAATTTCAACCTCATCCGGCTGATCTTCCATATCCTTAAGCAAACAGGACCCGCCCACGTGTTCATGACAACATATTCGATCTCGCAGCAATCGCTTGAAAAGGTGCAAAGTGCCATCAATAAGGGAGAAATGCTTTCCGTCCGGTTCCTGATCGATAACCGAGTAAAAGTCATGAGTCCCATTCCTTTTCAAATGCTTCGGCAGAGTTTTGTATACCGATGTGTTTCCCTTCATGCCAAAGTGGCCCTGATCGAAAACGATGAGTGGAAAATCTCTATCGTGACCTCGCAAAACGCTACAGATAATCCGAAGCTCGAGCGAGGGGTCATATTCACCGATGACCTTATTTTCAACTTTGATAAAACCCACCTGGAGAATGTTTTTAACCGAGGAACAGACTAAGGAAATCGAGTCCATGGCAGAACTCTTTTTCAGCCTGGACCAGATCGCTGCCAACGCCGAAATTGATCCGGAGGATTTTCGTGACGAAGTGCAATCCAAAACCGGCCCGGCTTATGTTGCCTATATAACCGGTTGGTTAAAAGGTGAAATTCCTCTACGTAAATCCATAGCCGAAGCCGCGGCCAATGGATCAAACCCTGCTCAGCAGATGATGATTACTATGATTCAGAACGCAGAAATTGACCGCCAATGAGTAATTCTGCCCTCGCTCTCGAAAACCAATCCTGGGAACTGGTTAAAACCGCGATCATCGACCCTGAAAATTCCATGCTGACAGAGGAGCAAACAGCACTCCTTTGCCGGGTAACCTCGTTGGCCAGGGTTGTGGACCGGCACCCACTCGGAAAAGCTGCCCTGGCAATTCACCGGTCAAAATATCCTGAAATATCCCGCAGGACTGCCTGCCGGGACCTTCAAATGGCGATGGAACTGAACGTCACCTACATTACGTTCAATTATGAATTCTGGCACAACTGGGTGATCAATACTCTGGTTGAACAAATTGAAGCAGCAAAGGCCCGTGGTGATCTGAAAGCCTGGGCAGCTGGTGCCGGCAACCTCATTAAAGCCATCGGTGAAAAGGTAGTCGAAGAAAAAGATCCCCGCCTGGTCGAGAAACATACATTCCTGATCCAGATCAACCACCACGGCAGTATTCGAAACCTCGATACCAGGGCAATCAATGACATACCACCCGAAGAACTAAAGGCCATCAGCGATGCCATCTATACCGAAATCACGGAGGAAGATGCAGAGGAAATGTTTAAAACTTGATGATGGAGCCGCTAACCCTCAATAATCCGCAGTATTCCAGCATCGTTCTGAATCCGAAATCCAAATGTGACATCTGGAGCCGGGCAACCGGTAAATCATTTCTCGTTGGCTGGGATATAAACAACGTCAACCGGTGGATGCCGCGGGCACTGACCTCAGTGACCGGCCAGACTTACGGACAGCTTCTTACCCGGACCCTGCCGTCGACATTCAAATTCCTGGAAACAATGGGCTATACCAAGGATAAAAACTATGTGGTAGGCCGCCGGCCACCGCCGACATTCCTGTCGCCATATGAGAAGATCATGAAATTCGATAACGTGATCTCCTTCGCTAATGGAAACGCCATTTTAATGCTTTCGCAGGATCGTATCGGATCAGCCAGGGGAGCAAACGTGGATTATGAAATACTGGATGAAGCCCTGACAATTGATAAGGAACGCTACGATCAGGAGACAAGCCCCACGAACCGTGGAAACGAGGATATCTGGGGTCCAAACTCGAAGAACCATGTTCCGTTCCACCACGGTTATCATTACGTTTCTTCCATGCCATACAGCCAAACACAGAAGTGGCTGTTAAACTTCGGCGATTATTACGCTGAGGAAGCCGGACTCCAAATATTCGTAATCTGGAACCGGATCGTGAAACTCCAAATGGAACTGATTCCGGCATACTATGCCCGGGATAAAAAACTCTACACCCAGATCTATAACGAAACCATCCGGCTCCGCTCGCAAATACTGCCTTTCGTTAGCAAAACCGGAACCCTGTTCACCCTGGCGAACGCATTCGACAACATCGACAACATTGGAATATCCTATATCATCAGGGAATACGAGAAACAAAACCTGCTGACGTTTATGATCGAAATCATGAACATATTCCTGGATACGGTCGAAGACTGCTATTACCACATCAATGAATCCAAACACGTTTATTTCAACGCCACCAACGATGGATTCATTCGTGACCTGGCCGAAAATACCAACTGGGATTTTTCCCGGTTAGAGGTGCAGGACTCCCGTTTTGATAAAGATTGCAATTCGAACATTCCGCTGGAAATTACCCCGGATTGGGGCAGTTCCATTTCCTTGTTCACCGTCGGCCAGGAGGGTGGGGTGGATTTTGTAAAAAACGAGCCAGGACTCGTTGATAACTTTATCAATGAGTTTTTCGTGAAACCCGATGATCCGAACGGTGTGATGATTAACAGCCTGGTGGATCAATTCACCACCTACTACAAACCCCACAACGAGAAAACCATCCTGTATTACCGCGACCGGTACGGGGATTCAAAAAACCCGAACGTTAATAAATCGGCCAGTTACAACGACCAGGCAATTGCCAGGCTTGAACGAGCCGGCTGGACAATCATTCAGGAGGTTCACCGGGGAATGGAACCACCGCAGCATGACAAATATCTCCTTTGGGGAAATATCCTGAAAGGCAGTGATCCTTCCTTTCCTCAGGTAAGGTTCAACGGCACAAAATGCAAGTACACCCTCATTTCCATGAACAATACCCAGGTGATCCAGAAAGAAGGCAAATTCAGTAAAAACAAAGCTTCCGAACGATCAAAAACCATCCTTCCTGAAATGGCAACGCACTTTTCGGATTCAGTGGATAAACGGATTTGGACGAAATACGGCCATTTACTTACCGTTCAGTCCACTTTTGTCGCAGCGAGAACATAAATCGTTACGGAAATTCCTTTGAAAAGGCAA
>QYQM01000035.1 GCA_007280905.1 Porphyromonadaceae bacterium
ATGGTCAGCCGCTGGCCGGCCAGGGTTTGGAAGGCCAGAAGAAGGCAGGCAAAAAGGGCAAGTTTTCGGATCATGGTTAAAATGTTATTGACATATCGATTTAAAAATAAGCTTTTTTGTTCATTTGCGGAATAATTGGTTCAACAACTACACACCCATGTACCAGGCCCTGATTTTTGATTTAGATGGATTATTGATTGATTCTGAGACGATTTATCGCAAAATCTCCTATAAAATGGCGGCTGATTTAGGAAAACAGCTGCATGATGGAATTTGGGTGAAACAGATGGGGCGATCACCGATCGAATCACTGCGGATATTCCATGATGAGCTGGGAATTACCACTCATACTGTGCAGGAATTGGTTGATCTTCGGAACGTGTTGTTGTTGGATGGATTTCGTAATGAGTTACAAATCATGCCAGGTGCATTAGAAATTATCCGCGCTTTTCATGGAAGGATGCGGATGACGATTGCTACCGGATCGCCCCGCTTGCTTATGGATTTGGCTATTGCGCAACTTGGACTAGCCGGATATTTTGAATACATGCTGCCGTCAGATGAGATCGTTTCAGGCAAACCCGATCCGGAAATTTATCTTAAAACCATTCAGGCTCTCGGATTATACCCGGACGAATGCATCGTATTGGAGGACTCATCAAATGGGGCACTTTCGGGGCACCGGGCCGGATGTTATGTAATTGCTGTACCCAGTGATTACACCAGAAATCAGGATTTCAGCTTTGCGAATCACGTAGCCGAAGATTTGTTCGAGGCAAGGCTGTTGATCGAAGAACTTTAGGGCGGGGAGTTGTCGGTTGTCGGTTGTCGGTTGTTATGATTGTTGTGATTGTTGTGATTGTTGTGATTGTTGTGATTGTTATGATTGTTATGATTGTTATGGGTTATGAGGGATTCGTCAGCGAACCATTTAGGGCGGAGCGCCAATTAGCGAGCACCAGCGAGCCAATTACTTCCTTCGGCGGTAGAGTCCGTCGAACTGAATGACGAAGGCCTGTCCGCCGTCTTTTGATTGTTCCCAGACCTGGCGTACGGTGCCGTCGGGATTCATATACCAGGTTATTTTATTGATGATCCGGTTGCCTTTCTCATCGCGATATTCATCTCCGGTCATGGCCATTTTACGATCTTTAAATTCGCCTTTTACTTCCAGTGACATGCCATCGCTGCCAATCCAGACATGCCTCCACTTTTTATCATTCCGGTCGAAGAAGTTATAGCTGGTACCGGTATGGGAGCTGACCACCGACTTCCAGTTTTCACGCAGGATGCAGTCACCTTCGATTTTGGTGATTTTATTAAAACCAATCATTTCAGCATTGGTATATACCACCCAGTCGCCGATCCAGAAATCAAACTGCTTATATTCATCACCGCAGCAGGCGCAGGGAATAATCCCGGATTGAGAGAATCCTGAGAGGCCTGAAAATAATAACAACACCGATACAGCGATACGAATTTTCATAAGTACAAAAATAGGACTTCGATTCTTATCTTAATACCAAAGAAAAAAGTTTTCCCCCTCACTTATTATTTTATTGACGCATCCTGTTGTTTGAATCCTTTTAAATTTACTGCGATATTGAAAAAGAGCAATTATGTCGGATAAATGGCTGCGAGCCGCAACAATTGGCAGCATCTGGGCATCGATTGAGATTATCATCGGGAGCTTTCTTCATAATCTCCGGTTACCGCTGGCCGGATCCATCCTATCCTTCTTTGCCGTGGTTCTGATGGTTTCATTCCTGAAACTTTGGCCGCAGAAGGGGATTGTCTGGCGGGCCGGATTGATCTGTGCCCTGATGAAATCGATTTCCCCCAGTGCTGTTATTCTGGGTCCGATGACCGGGATCCTGCTCGAAGCTTTGCTGATGGAGCTGGGGCTGTTTGTTTTCGGACTCAATCTGGCCGGAATGATTTTTGGCGGGATGCTGGCCGTGCTGAGCGCATTGTTTCATAAGGCGGTCAACCTGCTGATCCTCTATGGTACCGACTTTGCCACTTTACTCAACCGGCTCGTTCAATATGCAGCCAAACAGCTGAAGATTGAATCGGTTACCGGGATAGATGTGCTGATTCTCCTGGCAATCATTTACCTGGTTGCGGGTGCTCTGGCAGCGATAACCGGATGGCGGCTGTCGCAAAATATCCCGGAATACCGGGACCAGACAGCAGGATGGGAGCACAGCCCTGAACGGACTAACCGGCTATTTGGATTCAGCGAACGCCAGTCCTACTCGGTTTTTTTACTGGCCGGTCACATTAGTGTACTAACAATCCTGCTGCTGGGAATGAACCGGTTTCAGGTTCAATACTGGGTGCCGCCTGTTGCCTTGTATCTATTGTTCTGCCTGCTCCGGTATAAACGCGCACTGAACCAGCTGCTCCGGCCAAGGTTCTGGATTCAGTTGATATTGATCACTCTGCTCTCAACAGTCCTGCTGCAGTCGGTTGCTACGGGCCACTGGTTTGACCGGTCGGGATTTGAAGCCGGTATCATGATGAACCTGAGGGCATTCATGGTGCTGACTGCTTTTACTGCTATCAGCACGGAATTAAAAAACCCATTGGTAAAGGCACTGGTCTTCCGAAAAGGCCTTGCCAGCCTGTATAAATCTGTATCCCTGGCTTTCTCGGTTTTGCCGGGCATCTTGAGTCTGAGGGCAAGCTCTGCTCCGAGAATAGCTTTCCGGGCCATAATCACCGCATATCTTCTCCGGGCTAATCTGATCTTTGAACAGTTTAAGAACCTGGAAGCCTCATTGCCGGATATTTATCTGGTTATTGGCGACCGGGAGGAGGGAAAAACGACCTTTCTCCTCAAAATGGTCAATGATCTGATCGCTGAAGGGAAGAAGGTATCCGGATTTATGGCCATCGGGATTCATGATCGTGATGGGGTTCGCCATGGATTTGCCATCCGGAATATCGAAACCGGCGAGGAGGCTGAATTCTGCGTAACCGATGGAAATCCGCATTGGGAAAAGATCGGCAAATTCCGGATTAATCCAGACGGCCTGGCAAAAGGATATGAATGGATGGCATCAGAACGAATCCGGCACAGCGATATTCTGGTTATTGATGAACTCGGTCCCCTCGAAATGGCCGGCAAGGGTTGGTCGGATCTGATCGGACGAATTCTCCAGGAAGATCCCAAAACGATGATCTGGACCGTCCGCCGCAATCTGGCCGCCAAGATCGCCGTGAAGTGGAACGTGGGAACCGTGAGCTTCATAGACATCGCGAAAGAGATTGGAGGTTAGTTGGTGGTTAGGGGGTTGTGATTGTTGTGATTGTTGTGATTGTTGTGATTGTTGTGATTGTTGTGATTGTTGTGATTGTTGTGATTGTTATGATTGTTATGGGTTAACGGTTTGTCGTTGGCACTGTAGTTTCAAATACCAGGGTGCCCCTTATCAGTTGCCACAAGCTTTAGCAAGTGGGTAAAATATTGATCCACAACATATTATGGCCTTTAGGCCAATTTCCTGAATCCAATATTATTCCACAAGAGTTTGCTTTGATAGCTGTTTGAAAGATTATACGGATATCAGTAACAGTACCTGATATTCCCCCCATTGAGATCTGAGAGAAGCCCAGAATCTGATTGGAGCGGTTTAGAAGCATGATATAAAAGAATTCCCGATGCTCAAATGATGGCCATATTAACCGCAATGCCTTATCAGCATCCTGACTACAGCGCACTTTGATGCGATCACAGGCCGGTATTTTAGAGGAATAGGTGATTTTAACCTCAGCTAAATTGTTCATTAATAAGTTCATATTGGTTAATGCCGCAGATTGGCGGAGGTATTGAAATGAATTATTTGTGAATAAAAAAAGGGGAAGCATTGACTTCCCCCTAAGCTCAGAACGTAATGGTTTCCCTTTTCTCTGGAATACCAATAACATCTCCTGCAAAGACATTTTCTTCCAATGTCTCACCTTCCTTGACATACTCCCAACGGCTGCTGATAGTGATTAACTCACCTGTTTAAGGAACAACATACTGATGAGATTCGCATGGAACCCTTTTGATGGAACCAGGCAATTCAGATCCAATCAGCCTTCTGCATGTCTCTTCATCGAAAGTGGAAGTAACACTGGCTTGCTTTGCAGTAGCATAGAATCTGCCAGTAGTATTGGATTTTACCATTTCAATCATCCCGCTTTACAGGATCAGGGTATAAAATGATTCTCCATGAGCATTATGCCTTTCAGCATAGTTAACGATCCGTACCATAATCTGAAGTTTTAATTTGTAATAATTGATGTTTAGGTCGGGGATACAACCCAAAGCCAACAATAGGAGGGGGTCTCTGAGGTTGTTGGTGAGTGTTGTCAGCTATATGAAAAAACTTGCAAAAAATTTCACAAAAAAAATTCCGGCCACAAGCTCTTCACTTGTCAGCCGAAATGCTGTGCAGTTTTGAAGCGGTATGTGCCACAGTTGAACACCAATAGCCGGGAGTCGGTTCTGCCCAGCTCGTGTTAAAAGTCCCTTATACTTGGGGATTTGTGTGAAGTTGGTTGTTTCAGGGGGAAAAAGTGCTGTGCAAAAAAAACATTTGGGATTTTTTAAAACTTCCAACAATTAGTCATTCTTTGAAAGCGGCTTTGATTGATTTTACAGAGTCTGTAATTAAGATCAAAAAAACCAAGCAACCAAGGATGGCGGGAATTATATATATTTTTTCATAATTCACACCTTCAAACCAATTTCCAAAGACAGGAGTACCAAGCCAAGCGCCTACCCATCCGAAGAATACTTTTGAAATAAATGATTCTAAGCTCGGCCTGAGATAAAACTTGAAAACATAATGTAAAACTGCTGAGACAACAATACTGATTCCCAGCAAAATTAGAAAACTGATAAAGTCCATTCCAATCATGATGAATCCTCCATTTCTTAGTTTAAGTTGTTTTATAGCACAGCACTTTTTTTTCGATTTTGATTGTATTGGAATTATAACATTTTGGTAGATAATCTTTTGAGGAAGAATTGCTAAGAGAATTACGTCAACGAACTTGATCCATTGTAGTCAAAGTTAGGAGATAATTTGATAAATCCCTAATAGTCAACTTCTGGATTTAGAAAGGAGCGTTTTTGGCTTCAAATATTTCGGAGGTTGGATAATAAAGACTATACATCCCACGAAATAAGCCAATCTTTCTCTCAGTGGAAGGGTTACTACAATATAGCAGAGAAAGTCCATAATTTCCCGAAACGCTGAGGCTGAGACGAGATTTACCCAATTCATCAGATGGAAAATTATTGTGATTTGGGTCGGGTAGATAGATACCGGAGAAATCTGTAATGCACTATTTTGTGTGAGCAAGGAAGATTTGCTGTCTTTCACAGAATCTATTGTGAATAACTAAGTTCTCTATCTTTATCAGCAGCGATGACATCAATATAGTCTCATGAACTCCTCATTTTCTTCCTGAAATGTTTTTTTCTTATGATGCTCTTCCTGATTCCTGATATACTCTTTTACCCGCTGAAGATTTTATTCGCTAACCAAAACCGCAAATCCCAGAGAAATCAGGCAATGAACATGATCTAAACCCATAACCCACAACAATCACAACAATCACAACAATCACAACAATCACAACAATCACAACAATCACAGCCCCGATAACTAATAACCGGTAACCGACAACCTCTTAAAAATATATCTTTGGAGAAAATTCCTTCACATGAGCCCTGATCATGGCATGAAAAAAAGTTTGAATTTTCCAGTCCGGATCTCGCAATTCTTATTCTTCCTGCACTTTTTTTTATCTGTAGATGCCCAGGAACCTGTTCCCCCGGCATACCTCCACACCGACTCACTCTGGGTTGACTCGGTGTACAATTCGCTGAGTCCAAGGGAGCGAATCGGACAGCTGATCATGGTGGCAGCGTTTTCTAACCGGGGACCGGAACAACAAGCAGAGATTGAGCGTTTGATCCGGGATGCGGGTATAGGGGGAATTGCCTTTTTTCAGGGCGGGCCGGTGCGGCAGAGCGGGCTGGTGAACCGTTATCAATCCATTTCGAAAGTGCCGATCCTGATGGCAATCGATGCCGAATGGGGATTGGCCATGCGGCTGGATAGTACTCCGACGTTTCCTTACCAGATTGCGCTCGGTGCTATCCGCGACAATGAGATCATTTACCGGATGGGTGCAGAGATTGGCCGGGAACTGACAGAAATCGGTATCCAGATGAATTTCGCCCCGGTTGTGGATGTAAATAGTAACCCCAATAATCCGGTGATCAATTACCGCTCGTTCGGTGAAAATCCAACGCTGGTGGCTGCCAAAGGACGTGCCTATATGAATGGCCTTCAGGACATGCACATTCTCGCAACAGCCAAGCATTTCCCCGGTCATGGCGATACGGAATCCGATTCCCATAATACCCTTCCTGAAATAAAGCATTCGGCCAGCAGGCTCAATTCTGTCGAATTGCTGCCTTTTCGTAATGCTATACAAGAGGGTGTTACGGGTATAATGACTGCCCATCTGCACATTCCATCCCTGGATCCGACTCCCGATCTCGCTTCTTCTCTTTCCGAAAAGATTGTCACCGGCCTTTTAAAAGAGGAAATGGGATTTAAGGGACTTATCGTAACCGATGCACTTGACATGCAGGCGGCAGACGGATATCATAGTCCGGGTGAATTGGAAGCACTTGCATTCCAGGCAGGCAACGATATTTTATTGATC
>QYQM01000122.1 GCA_007280905.1 Porphyromonadaceae bacterium
CCTCCTTCTGGGGGCTGGGACAAAATGCCAACAGCTTGATCATTCCAGAGAGACAAAATGGATTCTCTTATTAATTGCCACTACCTTTAGGTAGTGGATTGAATTGATCCTCAGAGTATTATGGCCTTTAGGCCAATTTTCTCACAACATTGATTAAATTTTATATCAGCAATCAAGAAGTTGGGCTAAAGCCCATAAATCATTGTTAATCAAACTGATCCATTACCTAAAGGTAGTGGCAATTAATAATTGGCACATTGGCACATTGAATAATTGGCACATTCGCTAAAGGTTCTTCTGCGAATCAAATATGGCCCGAAGTTCCGGGTTTGATGGCCGGGGGCAGCGGGCATTCACGATTTTTCCGTCAGGATCAATCAGTGTAAAAGTTGGGATGTACATTACGAGGTATTTCTTATTGGCTTTAATAGTCTGAGGATCATGCAGCTGTAACCATTCAAATTTATCCTCCTTAACCATCTTTTCCCAGGCGGCCTTGTCCTTGTCGACTGACATGCTGATAAAAACAACGTTACGGCCCTTATAATCGGCAATCAGCTGCTTGTAGGCAGGAATTTCGGCCCGGCAGGGACCGCACCAGGTGGCCCAGAAATCGATGAAAACGTACTTCCCTTTGAAATCGCTCAGAGAAACATTATTGCCGTTGATATCGAGGAGAGTGAAAGCCGGCGCAATCTGACCGGGAGCCAGGGCGGCCCATTTGTCGGACATCTCATTAATTGCCTTTTTGTACTTTTCATTGGTCGATTTTGCCAGATACTCAGTAACCAGATCCTCAACCCCTTTGGTTCCTTCGCTGTCGATGAATTGTTTCAGCTTATCGAAAACAACCACCGAGTAGATCTCCAGACTGGTGAATTTCTCCTTGACAAATCCGACCATCGCTTTCTCAAGCTCCGGGTTACCCCAGGATTTCGCAACCGGGATATTGGCCCGTTTCATCGCTTCCTGCTGCACATAACCGGATATAAAAGCCTTAATATCACTGATTTCCACCAATGCCGGATCATCCAGGTTCAGTTTATCCATGAAGGCGAACCAGTCGGCCGGAATCTCCTGGTGAGTGGTATCGTAATAGCCCGCCATTGTCGGATAATTATACAGATCATAGTAGACACTGTATTCCAGCACCTTCTTTTCACGGTCGAAGTAGGCTTTCGATAAGCCCGGATTGTCCGCTTTGAATTTCTCCAGAAATGTCATTTCCACACCGCTCAGTGAATCCCGTACCCGCTTGAAATCGGCCGGAGTGTTCGGCGCTTTGTACATCATATTCAGTTTCTGGTACAGTGCCGAATTGGCCATGGTCTTGTTATGCAGGTATTGCACCGGCAATCCGAGATCGCCGCCAAATCCCACGCTGGTATCGAAGGCTTTAGCATCAAAATTAATCTCAAGGGTTTTACCCGGCTCCAGGTACAGGTACAGGAACAGCTTATCTCCCTGCAGCGTCCCGTCGATCGGTCGGCTTACTGCAATTTCTTTGGAAAACGTACCATCAGCATTCAGCTTAATGGTATCCTTCGGTCCATCAAGAGTCACGTACAATTCTTTAGCATCAAAATTCGATGCCTTCCCGGTAATCGTACAGACCGGGTTGACCTCCGGCTTGCATGAAGCCAGGAGAGCAGTGATCAGGAGAATGGTAATTAAATGCTTCATTGTTTATTTAGAATGTTCGTTATCAGTTATCGGACCTCCCCCTTCCCCCTCCTTAGAAAGGAGGGGGATAAGAGAGAACTTGGTGAAGGTATTGATTATGAATGGAATAGTCCCGGAACTCACCCCCTCCTTTCTAAGGAGGGGGCAGGGGGAGGTCGGTTATTTGTCGTCCCATTGGTCAGTTCTGAACGGTGCAGCAGGTAATCCTAAAACATTAAACAGGTTGGTGACGTCGGTGGAGTTCCAGCCAAAGCGAACAGCAACCGGAACTTTTACCTCATCACTGAAAACAATTACTGATTTGCCATCGATCCTGGCTGTAGCGGGTTTGAATATACGATCGCTGCCAGCAATCTGGAAATGCTTCAATTCATTGCCAAAGGAGGTTAGTCCACCGGAAGCATAATCAAAGTGTATTATAATTTTATCATCTTGATTTTGCATTGATTGGTAAAGCGGGCCGGAGTAAGCGGTATTAATCAAGCCATAATCTTTGGCCAATGCCCAGTTGGCAAGGCGTTTACCGACGTCAGCCTTATTACCCGGATGAATATTCTTCAGATTTCCGATATCCATGGTTACGACCATACCGGTATTCGGCAGCTTTTTCATGGCATATTCCTGGGCTTCGCGCAAAAGGCCGGTGCTGTAATTGTCCCGATAGGTATAAGGTGCAATCTGTACAAAATAAAACGGAAAATCGCCCTGGCTCCAGTCGTGGCGCCAGTTTTCGATCATTCCGGTAAAGATTTTCCGGTAAAGCAACCCATCGTACCGGTTTGATTCTCCCTGGTACCAGATAGCTCCCTTGATGGCAAACGGGATTAACGGTTTAATCATCCCGTTATACAGCATGGTAGGGGTATTCGGGTGGTCGCAGTTTATGCAGTCGGGTACGGGGGGCAATGTTTCGAATGATAGAGCCTTGCGCGCCTTCCAGGTACCAGCCAGGGAATGGGAGCCGGATTTGGTTTTTTGCAGCCGGATTTTAATATCCGTGTCTTTACCGTTGATTCCACCCAACCCGCTGATATTTGCCACCCGTATAGCCAGGATATTGTCTCCCTGTTTTAAGGTTCCGGCAGGAATTTCATAAACCCTCGGTGTGGCCCAGTCGGCCGGATTCAAGTGGTTTCCGATGAGTTTTCCGTTGACCCATGTAACATCCATATCATCGATCGGTCCGAGTTCAATCACAGTGGTTTTCTTAATCCATCCTTTCGGAACCGTGAATTTTAGCTGATATTCCACTATCCCAAGGTAGGTTCCGATCGTGGTTGCTCCCCATTCAGCCGGCACCCTGATATCCGTCCATCCCGATCCGGAAGCAGATGATAAAGTCCATTCCGGACCCGGGTCAGATACAGCAAATCCGATGGTTTTAACCCATTTATCCTGCTCTTTAGTGTATTTTTCGATGGCTGTTTTATAAAACAGTGCCGGATCGCAAATACCGGGAGAAGTCGCAAATTTCGGGATTTTACTGATATATTCGCTGCTCGTCCAGGCTTCGGCAGCTGTACCTCCCCAACTGGAGAAAACCAGCCCGATGGGGACATTAAGCTTCTGGCTGAGCTGAAGGCCAAAGAAATAACCGGTGGCACTAAACTCCCTGACAGATTCCGGGGTACAAGCAGTCCATTTGCCGGTGCATGTGTCTACCGGAACCAATGAGGTAGCCCTCTTTACTGTCAACAACCGCATGGTTGGATGATTTGCTGCACTGATGGCTTCAGCTGATCCGTCGATAGGCCCGCCCCATTCAGGCCAGCCCCGTAAAGGCATCTCCATATTACTCTGACCGGAGCATAACCAAACCTCTCCTATCAGGATGTCGTTGAGAACTATCTTGTTTTTTCCTTTGATCTCAATGGTATAAGGCCCGCCCGCATCCGGCGTTTTCACTTTTACCATCCATTTGCCGTCAATGCCGGCTGTTGTCGCCGCCGATTGCCCATCCCATGAAGTGTGGATACTGATTTGCTCCCCTGGTTTTGCCCAACCCCATAAGGGGGCATCACTTTTCTGCTGCAACACCATGTGACTGCCGATAACGGCTGGCAGGCTGACCTTGGCGAAGGCACAAGGCACAAGGCACAAGGCACAAAAAACAAAAATAAATTTCAGAGATTTCATAGATCGTGTTTAAGTATCCAAATAACAAAAAACAAATAACAAATAAACTCCAAACTCTAAAAAACAAAATCGGAGCGTTGTCACCCCGGCGAAAGCGGGGACGGGAGCCTCACAAAAAACGTGGTTCCTTCCCCGGGTTCGGAATCAAACCAGATTTCGCCTTTTAACATTTTCACCAGCTCTTTGGTAATGGCCAAACCCAATCCGGTTCCTTCAATATCGGTCCGGTCATGCAAATCCACTTTACGGAAACGATCAAAGACCTTTTTCTTAAACTCAGCCGGGATACCTAAACCGGTGTCTTTTACGTAAAAAGTAATGTTATCGGAACTCTTTGAATACCCAAAGCGGACAGTTCCCTGTTTGGTGAATTTCAAAGCATTGCTTAAGAGATTATTAAGTATCTGAAACAACTTGGTTTTATCGGTAAACAGGTTTAATGGCTGAGGCGAAACCATGTCATTGATAAATTCTACCCGGGTGTTGCGCCTTTTATTAAGCTCGAATAACTCGTTCATCAGCGGGTTGATATCAAATTCAATGGATGACAAATTTTCCTGACCGGCCTCGATTTTAGCAATATCAATAACGGAATTAATGATATTAAGCAAGCGTTCGCCCCCATTGGAAATGATTCTCAGATATTCCAGCTGTCTGGGATCGTCTACCATGTCTTCAAGGAGCTCTGAGAATCCGAGGATACTGTTCATCGGCGTCCTGATTTCATGGCTGATATTGGCCAGAAATGCACTTTTCAGCCGGTCGCTCTCCACTGCTCTTTCTTTGGCTGCAATCAGTTCCTCCTCGTTTTTCTTTCTTTCGGTAATATCAGTGGCTATACCGATCAGGGCAACCGGTTGATCATTGCTATCAGTAACGATAGCGGTCGAAAGATGCACCGGAAAATCGGTCCCGTCCTTCCTCCTGTTCATTACCTCACCACTCCATCCGCCTCTCAGGGTATCGTCCAGAATCTCTGAAGTCTTATTACGCGGTTCAGCGGGCGACCTGACCATAATGATATTTCTGCCCATCAGTTCATCCCGGGAGTACCCATAAGTATTGCAGAAGGCCTTGTTGACGAAAATAATAGTATCATCGGCATCCGTCATCGACACGCACTCATTAGTGCAATCGATGGCGTGCGCCAGTGTTCGCATTTTTTCTTCAGCAAGTTTTCGTTGGGTAATATCATTAAAAACAACCTGAACTGCCTTCCGGCCAGCCAATTTAAAAGGGACAGCGGCTACTTCAGAGAAAAAAACTTCACCATTCAACCGGACCAACTTTTCCTCAATAATGGGTACTTGGTTTTGATGCTCAGTAATTCTACCGATCAGATCTTTGACAATAGATTGAAAATCAGCATGCACAAAATTCATGAGTTTTTTCCCGACCAGCATTTCGGGTTCGCTTGCTCCAAGGATCCACGCTGCCGAATTATTGGCATAGGTTATTATACCGTCAACGTGGATGAGTATCCCCTCCGGAGTAAGATCGGACAATTGACGATACTTTGCTTCGCTTTCCCTGAGTTCGTTTTCAGCAGCAACGCGTTCGGTTATGTCATCAAAGATCGTGGCAAATTGGCCCTTTTCGTTACTGAAGGCCATAATCCGGTAATGCTTTTTCAGCTCCGCAGAGAAATTTACATAGGTATCTGGCTCCCCGGTAAGGGCCACCTGTCCATATCTTTCGATCCAGTGGGGTTCCAGGCCATTGAAAACTTCCCTGGAGGTTCTGCCGATTATTTCATGTGCTGCCAGGCAAGTCATCTTTTCAAAGGCCGGGTTAATATCAAGAAAACGATAATCCACCGGTATTCCGTTGTCGTCGCAAATAATTTCATGAAGGGCAAAACCCTCAATCATTTTATCAAAGACTGATGTAAGCCGTGTCCGGGTGATGTCCCGATCCATTTCAGCCAGCCTCTGACTGGTATTGTCAATAATGAATCCTTCAATACCAATAACTTCACCTTCTCTTAATACCGGTTTTGCCGAAAAAGTGTGATATCCGGTGGAATCATCCTTGCATTTCCGGTTGAATTCACCTGAAAAACAGGCAGGGTCACCGGCCAGGATGCGGTTAACAAATTCTATAGCCCTGCCGGTGTCATCAACCCGTTGGATCTCTGTAAAATGGTGACCTATAACTTCTTCCCTGCTGTTATACTTATATAGACTAACCCAGGAATCATTAACATCCCGGATGATGCCATCCTTATCGATAAAAAAATATCCTGCCTGTGTGTTCTCGATGATCGTACGAAACCTGAGCTCATTTTCCCCGGCCAAACGGTTCGTTTCGATTTCCCGAAGCCGGATAAGCCCCATATTTGCCATTGACTCGGTAAAAGTCTTGATAAAATCAAGATAGTGATGAAGCTGTTCCATATTCCAGACTGGAACCTTTTTTACGGCTTCCATATAGGACTCCTCATCAAAACCATAACGCGCGGCCTGCTTCCTGAAAAAGTCGGGATCAGGCGGCTCCAGAAAAAGTTGACCGGTAAAAAAACTGGCCAAATGATGACCTTCTATAACGATCGGTACGGCATTGTCGACCATGCCATGCGGACATCGGCAGGTAACTGACGGGTCGGCCTCATGCATGTGACTCTGAATGTACTGATCGCTGATTATGCATTCCTTTTCCGACTCGGGATGGATCCGGTGGAATTTTGTACAGATATCCTGCCAGGCCGTTGCAGTCAGTATTTTCCCGGAGTTATCAATCAGTGCTGATGGAAATGGAATGATCACATTCAGTTTATCCTGAAGCGTCTGCAATAGTGTAACGTCAAGTATCTGATCCAGAGTATATTTCATGAAAACCTTCCGTCTTGGCCCAAAGATTAAAAGTAAAAATAAAACGGTTAAACCCAAACACACAATACCAACAACACTTTCCGATTGTTTGAAATCGTCTACTTTTGTGGGGGAAAACACAATTCTTTGCAAAAATCAAAATTCAATCAATATCCCTTTGTTGAAGTCAAAGGCCACTATCCGGTTCACCTTGGGTGGGGTCTGATAATCAGTCAACTGCTTAAGGACGTTGCTAGTATCGGAAAAAAAACTACCATTATCGGGGTTGAATACTATCAAGGGGTTCTGGAAGATGCGGTTACTTCGGAATTGATAAAAGGGATCAACCCGGTACTGGTTATTCAAGTCAAGAACCTAATGTGGCCAGAGGATATCATTCAGGCTATGGTTTATCCCGATGTGACCGATGACCGCATCTTTGGATACCTCACCCGGCTTACCCTCGATGCTTTTTTTGATCCGGGAAAAGTCAGGAAGGCGTCAGATGAAATCGATTTGGTTAAGGAGGGGATTGTACTGGTGTTAGGTACAGGAGCGGCCCTGGTTTGGCAGAGTCCTGACATCCTGATTTATGCAGATATGGCCCGCTGGGAAATTCAGCTGAGGATGCGTAAACATGAGGTGAACAACCTGGGGCTTACCAATAAAGACACGGACGACTGGATGCTTCTGTACAAACAGGGTTTCTTTGTGGACTGGAGGGTTTGCGATCGCTGGAAGAAAAAGCTGATGCCAAGGTGGGATTATCTGCTTGACACCAACAACCGGAAAGAACCTAAGATGGTGTCGGGCAATGGATTACTGGTAGGCCTGAAACAAAGCCTCACCCGTCCGTTCAGCGTAGTTCCGTTTTTCGACCCGGGCCCGTGGGGCGGCCAATGGATGAAGGAAAACTGCTGCCTTGATCCGGCGGAAGAAAACTATGCCTGGTGCTTCAATTGTGTGCCCGAAGAAAACAGTTTGCTGCTGAAATTTGGCAATACCATAATCGAAATACCGTCGATCAACCTGGTCTTCTTCGATCCGGAAAAACTGTTAGGCAATGCGGTATATAACATTTTCGGCGACGAATTTCCCATCCGGTTCGATTATCTGGATACCATAGATGGCGGAAATCTGAGCCTGCAGGTTCATCCGCTTACCGGGTATATCCGGGAGAAATTCGGAATGCCCTACACCCAGGATGAGAGCTATTACATCATGGAGGCCAAACCAGGCGCCATCGTTTATCTGGGTTTGAAAGAAGGAGTTAGCCCGGATGCCATGATCGCAGATCTGATCCGGGCTCAAACCGGCGATGACCCTTTCGATGCCGAAAAGCACGTTCAGACCTGGCCTGTAAAAAAACACGATCATTTTCTGATACCCGGCGGAACGGTGCATTGTTCCGGCAAAGACAGCATGGTGCTGGAAATCAGCTCCACGCCATATATATTTACTTTCAAATTATGGGACTGGGGACGCCTCGGGATGGATGGCATGCCCCGTCCTATCAATATCGAACATGGGAAGAACAACATCCAATGGGATCGCACCACCATATGGACCCGGCAAAACCTGGTTAACCGCATCGAAAAAGTTGATGAAGGCAATGGCTGGGTGGAAGAACGGACCGGTCTGCACGAGCTGGAATTCATCGAAACCCGCCGGCATTGGTTCACCGGCAAGGTTTTACACCATACAGAAGGCGGAGTTAATGTCATTTGCCTGGTGGAAGGCCGCGAAGTGATTGTTGAAAGCCCAACCAACGCATTCAGTCCCTTTGTCGTTCATTATGCTGAAACCTTTATCGTTCCTGCATCGGTGGGCGAATACTCCATCCGGCCTTACGGAGAAAGTATAGGAAAACAGTGCGCTACAATGAAGGCCTTTGTGAGGAAATCTCCAGACTGAAGTCTGGGATTAGTGAAGAGCTCCTTCATAAATCCCTGAATCTGGATCTTCGGAACTCGGAATTCTAAATTCGAATCCCGAAATTTTTCCTTCGTCCTTTTCTTGCGCCTTATTCCTTTATTAATTCCATCCCAATGATCGTATCGCCAACCTCAAGCTTATGGACGATCTCCATTCCTTCAATCACAAAGCCAAAATTGGTGTATTTAGCATCGAGATGTGGAGTGGCGGAATGGGTAATATACCACTGACTACCCTCGGTATCCTTGCCCGATGAGGCCATGCCGAGTGTTCCCTCCATAAAAGGCGTAGGCGAAAATTCGGAGCGGATGGTAAATTCGGGCGCTCCCCAGCCGTCACCACGGGGACAGCCATCCTGCATCACGAAATTGGGAACAACCCGATGGATGGTGAAATTTTTGTAAAAGCCTGATTCAACCATATCTGCAAAGGCCGCTGCAGTGCCCGGGCACCAGGTGACATTGAGCTGAACCACAAACTCGCCCTTGCTGGTTTTGATCAATACTTTTTGTTTTTGGGCTAACCGGTTAACGGTCTGCCAGTTAATCGGATGATTATAGTTCGGCGGACCCACCTGAAGGGGAGGGCGCCCTTTGAACCAGGCAAGGGTTTGATTCAGTTCCACGAAAGCCTCAATCTTCGAAGGATAATTCACTTTAACAAGAGCTGCTTCAAGAAATCCTGTATCAGTAATCTTTTCCTTATAATTTAGTTTCGGATCGCGGAGAACTCCCGCAGCCAGAGCGACTAAAGGAACATCACCGGTTTGAATAGCTTTTTTAAATATCCGGAGATATTCCGATTCCAGATCAACACCGGATGATGATGCTGCTTTTGAAGCCTCAGCGAAATTTGCACTCTTTCGCATCTCTGCGAGAGTTTCTACTGCCGCAGTTGCTACAACAGGATCTTTGGCTGCGTTAAGCTGCTGTTCTACAAAGGTATACTGACCGGGATCGCTCATCAGGGTTTTCAGATACCACGCTTTTTCAGAGGGTTTGACAGCGTTGTTAACCGATTCGAAAATCATCTTTTCAACCTTCTTCATCAGTCCCGGCTTTCCCGTCACCAACTCCAGTGTTTTTCCGAGAAGCAACGAGCGGCTTCTCCAGTTCTTAGTCGCACCGATGCTTTTGAGCAGCACCGGCAGATCAGTATACACGGCATGGCGTTGAACCGCTTCGGCTGCCGCCACTGACAAATTCGGATCGGTACCCTCCACGAACTGAAAAACCGTTTTTGATGCTTTATTCCAGGGAATAAGTACCATGGAATTCAATATGTTAACTTTTACCCGATAATCGGCATCAGAATCGAGGATGCTTTTTGCCAATGGCCAGGCTTCTTCACCTTTGGCCCGGATAACAGCCTTGATCAGGTTCGACCGGACCTCCTGGTTCCGCTCATTCATATAGGCAAGCTCAACCTCCGCAGGAACCGTCCGGAGCCAATCCATCCCGGCATAACGGCCCAAAAAGTAAGATGCATAAATCGTCCCGGCCAGGCTGGTTCCTGAACTGATCAGTTTCAGCATCCTGGAGTTTCCTGTAACTGATGTAATTCCACGCGCTCCGAACCGGAAAATCCCCATGGCCTGACCTTCAGTCTCTTCCAAAGGGCAGTCGATAGCGGCAATAAAGTTGAGATCTTCCTTAGATCCGCACTTACCCAAAGCTTCGTAACACATGCCCCTCACCAGCGAATTGGTCTCTTTTTCAAGCACTTTCCTAAGGACCGGCACTGCAGATCGGTCGTTGGTCTGGCCCAATGCCCAGGCTCCGATCATCCGTACCCGTTCCTGTTCCATCTGCAAAGCGGGATAAATCGAATCGGCAATCCCGACCGCCTGCACACTGCCCAGACAAAACAGGGCTTCACCACGATAATTGGGATCCGGATCCTTCAGATACGGCAAAAGGCCCTCAGCATCACGCCGATCTGCCAGATCATGAATCTTACGGATAATAGAATCATTGTATTTGTTGACGTTTTGGGCCCATGATGGCACAACCACCATAACCATCATAACCATCATAACCATCATAACAATTTTATTGTATGCCTTCATAAAGCGCTTCTAATATGGATTTTCGGATAAACAGATCTGTCAGTTTGTTATTATCGCGGGTCGGATACACCCGGTTGCAAAGGAACACAAATAATAATCCGGACTCCGGATCCGCCCACACGAAGGTTCCGGTGTAGCCCGAATGGCCAAAACTGGCAGGCGAAGCCGATGGACAAGGATACGAGTCTTCAAAGCTCAGCGTGTCATTTCCGATGGCCGGTTTATCGAATCCTAATCCCCTTCTGATACCAACTGAATCATACTGGTAACGCGTAAACTCGCTTATGATTTTTGGGGAAAGGAATTGCTTCCCGCCATAAGTTCCCTTCCACAGATACATCTGGAACAATTTGGCCAGATCCTCTGCGGTCCCAAACAGACCGGCATTGCCGCTGACACCGCCGAGCATGGCTGCACCTTCATCATGGACATAACCGTGAAGCAGCTCCATCCGGAAAAAAGTATCGCGCTCGGTAGGAATAATCTGGTCACGGACAAAATACCGTAACGGATTATAGGTCAAAGTTGAAGCTCCCAGAGGCTTGTAAAACTGATCCTTCAGATAGGCTTCATACTTTGTCCTGGTCATTTTCCCGATGATTTTCGGCCACAGTTGAAAGCTCAGATCAGAATAGACATATTTTCTCTCCTTTAATACCGGCTCCTCCCGGATCATCTGATAGATCTCTTTATCATAGGAGTTATTACGCCACAATCCTTCCGAAACCCTTACTGAAAAATGTGAGGAGGAATCGGGCTGAAGGGTATTTTCCTTATAAGTACCATCCGGTTTTTTGGTTTCGCGCCAGAAAGGTATCCAGGAAGCCAGTCCCCCGTAATGCGCAAGCACCTGCCTGACAGTCATATTCTCCTTATCGGTATGCCGAAAATCGGTCCAGTATTTTGAAAAGGGAGCGTTCAGATCGATCTTTTTATCCTGAACCAGGCGCATGATGGCTGGCAGAGGTGCC
>QYQM01000071.1 GCA_007280905.1 Porphyromonadaceae bacterium
AGCATTCAGAAGGTTCTCCTCGAAGTGGTGCTGAAGGATTCCCTGAATTTTTGACCGGATAAATCCCTTTGTATCTTTTTTCCATTTGCTGTCGCGGCTGTAGCGGTAAGTTGAATAAGAAAGCCATTCTGCAAACGGGGCCATCAGGGTTTCAGCTCCAAGTTCCTCCAGTCTTCTGACCACCTGCCCGCTGCAAAATGCATTATCCCGCATGAAAATTTCACCCACAACCGCGATGATCGGTTTGCGCTGTCCGTTAGAATAGGGGACAGCCATGAATTCACGGGTGTTCCTTTCCAGTACTGATTTTAAGGTTTTGCCTCCCCCTTCGAGTGATTTGACTATGGCCTTCAGAGCTTCCTTATATACCTTATCGGTCTGGCCCTTGATCATTTCATATGGCCGTCTTTGTTGCTGGAGTTTTCGGATGAGATCGATGGCAACAATCCCTCTCCAGGCAGACAATCGCCATTTAACCGGATTGCCCGGTGCAATGCTTGTGTAGTTATCCTCATTGCTGGGATGAACAATCATGGCATCTCCATAACCAAGGCGCTCAAAAATAATTTGCTGCAGTTTGTTGTAGCCGCCAAAACGGCATGGGCCGTTATGATCGGGCATAAAAAAGGCTACCTCTCCGGGAATGATCCCTGGCTCCATCAATTTACGAATGAAACTGCCGGTAGTGCAAATCAGTGGAAAACACTCCTGTCCATTTGTATATTTGCGTGCAATGGCCAGATCGGTTTCGTCCTGCATCGGCAGGACATCTGCTTTCATTCCGAGGCTCCGGCAGGCACCGGCAAATGCCCAGACTACATCATTGGCATATGGAAAATACAAGGTCCGTTCGGTGATAGGGAGTATCTTCGCCGGTTTCGGTAATTCGTTATTGATCCGGGCCCGCGTTGATTTATGATAACCATCCAGGCTATCGATAAAAGCCTCGATCCGTGTGATCATACCCGCGTTGGCACTGTGTTCATCAACCTCAAGATGCAGGAATGGTTTTCCTTTCATTTCCCTGACGAGGTAGTGTCTCAGGAAAGAATCGGGACCGCATCGGAAGTTAACGAGGTAAATTGCGTTCAGCCTGTCGTCCTTTGCCACGATCCTCGATCCGGCAATAATTTTCTGACCGCTTGGCCAGTACATCATCGGATAAAAATCGAATACATTTTCCTCCTTTAAGGGCAGAAAATCGAGCGGAATAGCCAGAATATTCAGATTTCTCAGCTTTTCCACCAGGTTCAGGTTAAGTGCGGGATCAGTGGTATTGTATGAACGCCCGATCACAATAAAAACCTTCTTGTCTTTCGGGAGATTGGCCATCACCTCCTTACCCCGTTCCTCCAGCCTCTTTTCAAAACGGATCTGAGCTTCATCCGCCTTTTGAACGGCTTTAAGAATTTTTGATTTTGGGATTTTAAATGTTCCGTGACCAAACTCAATAATCTCATCCCGGAAAGCCGTATCGAAATATCTCAGGTGGAAGGTAGGAGTCAGCAGTTTATCCTTAAGCGGAGAGTCGGCATAGGCAGCCCTGACCATGAATGGGTGCGACTGAATCCAGGGGCAATTGCAGTTGTTGGTCGGATTATCTTCCGCACCTTTAACGTTAACTACAAATGGAAGAAAAACATAATCAACCCCTTTTTTCAGCAGGTCATCCACATGCCCATGCACCATTTCGATGGGCAGGCAGGTTTCGCAGGTCATCATTTCGATCGACCGGTTAAGTGTTTTTTTGTTGGATTCTTTTGAAAGCACCACATTAAATCCAAGTTCTTCCAGCAGCGTTCTCCAGAACGGAAAATTCTGGTAAAAAATAGTCAGTTCCCTTGGAATCCCGATAGAAAGCTTAGCCGGATCAGGAACCGGATCATAATCATCAATCAGCATCCTGGTTCTTTCCTCGAAAAGATTGGGGATATTCTGCCCCATACCCTTACGTTCCTCTGCATCATACCTATCGCAGATTCCCCCGAAGAAAAGGGGTCTCTCGCCTTCAATCCGCACCTCATGGATCTCGCAATGGTTTGCGCAATGCTTGCAGACAAAAGTATCAGTGGCATAGGCCACGTCGCTGACATGAAAACCCTTGAACCTCGTTGGCTGGCCGGGCGCCATACTATCCCGGGCAAGCATGGCTGCGCCGATGGCCCCGGTGATGTCAAAATGGGGTGGGATATGGATCTCCTTGCCCGTAACCTGTTCAAATGCAGAAACAACGGCTTTGTTATTGGTAACCCCTCCCTGATAATAGATCCTGTTTCCAACCGATTTATCGCCTACAACCCGGTTGAGGTAGTTCAGTACCGTGGAGTAAGCAAGACCGGCAATCAGGTTCTCTTTTTCTTCCCCTTTTTGCTGGTAGGAATTCAGATCGCTCTCCATAAAAACGGTACATCTTTCACCCAGTTTCGACGGAGCTGCAGATTCAAATGCCAGCTTCTCAAATTCTTTAATAATATTGATATCAAGTCGTTCAGCCTGTTCTTCCAGAAAGGATCCTGTTCCTGCAGCGCAGACTTTATTCATTTCGAAATCAACGATAACTCCGTTCTCTATCCGGATATATTTTGAGTCCTGGCCACCGATCTCAAAAATAGTATCCACTTCCGGGTCATAAAAAATGGTGGCTGTAGCCTGGGCGGTTATCTCATTCTGAATGGAATCGGCACCAATAAAATCACCGGTCAGATAACGGCCTGAACCGGTGGTTCCGGCAGCCTTGATGGTGACCCTGTCGCCCACCTCCTCATAAATCTCCCGGAGTCCCTTCCGAATTGCCTCTATGGGCTGACTGGCAGTTGGAAGATACCTTCGTGCAACAACCTCGTTGTTGGTATTTATCAGTACCAGGTTGGTGCTCAGGGAGCCCACATCAAGCCCAAGATAAACTTCCGTCTTTTCATTTCCGGAAGGCAAAGGAACAATATCCTTAATAGGTTTCGATGCCGGGGGTATGAGCGGAGAGAGGCTTTGACCGGCCGATTTTTCATATTCACTCAGGTAGGATCGTAAGGCATTCAGGCCGAGGTAGTCCTTAAGACCGGCCGTATGGGTGCGGGTATGGAAAACAGCGCCGATAGCACCCATAGAAGCGTAGTATTCCGGAATGATCAGCTGTTGTTCATCCAGATCCAACACTTCGCGGAAAGCTCTTACCATGCCCGCATTTGCAGCCACTCCGCCCTGGAACATTACCGGTGGAACCAAATGTTTTCCGCGGCCGAGTGTGCTCTTTAGGTTTCTTGCCACAGCGAAACACAACCCGGCAATGATATCCTCAACCGGAGTAGCAACCTGCTGAAGATGTATCATATCACTTTTGGCAAAAACGCTGCACCGTCCTGCGATCCGAGGCGGATTTTTGGATTTAAGGGCCATTTCACCAAATTCCTTCTCAATCTTTACCCCGATCCGTTTGGCCTGCTGATCGAGGAACGAACCCGTACCGGCAGCGCACAAACTGTTCATGGAAAAATCCGAAAGCCGGGAAATATTTTCAACCGTTCCCTGATCCATAAAGATCAATTTTGAGTCTTCGCCTCCCATTTCAATGATGGTGCGTATCTTCGGGTAAAGCTGGGAGACCGCCGTGGATTGGGCAATAATCTCATTAATATGGATACCGCCCAATATTTCTGCTGCCTTTTTTCCTCCTATCCCTGTAAAAACCATGAATTTCATGTGTTCTTCGGGGTAGCTTGCAAATAAACTCTCCAAACGGGCCAGCAACTGGTGAAATGGTTTTCCGTGACAGTAATCGTAAAATTCCTCTCTGATTTTACCGGTTTGATCTATTAAAACGGTGTTGACTGAGATTGATCCGATGTCGATACCAACTTCAAATTTCATAGCTAGCAAGGGTTTTTGCAGGTATGATCTAATCCTTCTAAGATTATACCCGTACTAAGATAGGGCATAAAATGAGTTTTTCAAAAAAAACGGGGTGATAATCAAATAACGTTAACGGCGTTAAGGGGGTGGCCTCCTTCTGGGGGCTGGGACAAAATGCCAACAGCTTGATCATTCCAGAGAGACAAAATGGATTCTCTTATTAATTGCCACTACCTTTAGGTAGTGGATAACATTGATTAACAACTAATTATGGCCTTTAGGCCAATATTTTTGAGTACATCCTCCCAAATCGACAAAAATTGGCCTAAAGGCCATAAAGCTCTGTGGATCAATCCAATCCACTACCTAAAGGTAGTGGCAATTAATAATTTGGCACACTGTTCATATAAATGCTTGTAGCATTTTATCCCGCCCCCTTCCGTGGCACAGCCATTGCTTATTAGTCATCATTGGCTTCAGCAACCCGATAACCGACAACCGACAACTATCATAACCATCACAACAACCACAACAGTAAACCCATTGGCTAGTTTCTATTTATCGTAAATCCAAGCTGCTTAACCTGTTCCAGGGAAGTAAAGTATCCTATTTCCCTTCTTTTCTGAATAAACTCCCAGGCTTTGCTTTTGTCCATAAAGGCTTCGATTTCGGGGAGACTGGCGGTATTAAGGTTAACAGCCAAGGGTGTTTTAGGTTCGGGCATCCAGAGGGCACGGCGGATTTTTACGGATTTTGAACGGACCCATAATTCCGGACCGATGTTGGCTCCAAGGCTCTCAATATCTGATTTGCAACTTTCAACAAGCTTTTTCACCAAGTCCTGATATTGAGGCAATGAGCTTTTAAATTCCTGATATTCACCTATTTGACCCAAATAATTAATTTTTTCGGTCAATCGTGCCAATTCCGGCGAAACCGTAACCCCTTTGGTCAGCTGGATGAATTGTTTAAGAATTTCATCGCGGTCGTCCGGGAATTGCCGGCACCATTCTTCAATCCATGGTATCAGAGGACTTCCGGTGATAGTAAGGTTTTTCATCTGGTTCCATACCTGGAAATTCTTGATCATCATGTTTTCTATAGGAGAGAAAATCTGTTCCGGACTGATTCCCGCTGGAATAGGCTTCACCAGGAAGGGTGTATAAAAATCTGTATTAAGGTAATTCAGAGCAAGTTTCTGGTCGATATTAATCTGATAAAACAAGGTCGCCAGCACCCCTTCGCAGGAGAGCATCTGCTGCGCATTTTTGATGCGGGTATGATCAAAGGCCGGACTGGTATGGTCGAGAAGGATTCGCTGCTCCGGTTCCAATGAATCCGTCATGGTTCCGGCCTGTATCAGTTTCTCATAGATATAGCCGTTATCCTTCACATAATTAAGGCGCAGGTATTCGTCCATGCCCGAATGCCAGACCAGGCTCATGGAGCGGTCGGGAGTCAGCTTATCATCGAAGGCTTTCCTGTATTTTTCCGTCTGGTCATAAGCCAGACGCTGAAAATGAACTCCCCACCCTTCATTAAATGCGGTCAGATAATCGGTCACTCCCATGCTGACATGCTGTTTCGGAGAACGGTCGAGTTTCAGTTTTTCCAGGGTTCCCCCCAGGATCAGGCCCATCATCACATGGCCCAGCTCATGGGTATAGATCGACAGGTCGCCCTGGGCAATCCTGTTCTTATCGAGCACCAGGTCCACAAACGCCAGATCCGGGTAATGGATCTCCTTTCCCTCAATGTCGGTTAGCCAGATCCCGGTTCTTGGGAATCCCCCTTCATTTTTTGATAAGAAGAGCATATTCGGACCATCGGTATTCTTCACCAGGTTTCGGGCACATTGGCTCATCCGTACCATCTGCCAGTTGAATGGCAGGGTGATATCTGCCAGCACGAGTGCTGCCAGAGTATCCGTTGGTGCCATCTCTTTACCAGTCAGTTTCCGCTCACCCGACTGAGTAGCACCGACAATGATAAATTTCCGGTTGACATCGGGGAAGATATACTCATCAGTAGAATTCTGTGAAAAACCATTATTGATCAACCCATTGGCCAACAGTAAACCGGCCAAAAGCAGTATAAAATTTTTATACGACATTTTTATAGAGTTTTATTCATCATTCTATGACGCAGAACACCCACTAACGGTTACAATAAAAAGGCTCAGGGCTCAAGGCTCAGGGCTCAAGTAAGTATGAAGTTATAAAATCAAGGATTAAGTCCATACCTACTTGTGAACTGAGCCTTGTGCCTTACTTGAGCCCTGAGCCTTGAGCCTTGTGCCTTACTTGAGCCCTGAGCCTTGTGTTTTATTTCCAGCTCTCCATCATCTCCCAGCGGCTCACGGCCTCATTGAACGTATCAGAAATGAACTTCGCCTTTTTTTCAGTGTATTCTTTGGCCTTCTTAACATCAAAATCGAGGTATCCGGCACCGGTTTCCGGCAGGCGTGTGGTTGCCCAGGCAGGCATCATGATGACTCCCTTATCGGTTCCGGCATGACCGAGATTATCTTTACCAAGCTTTTCATACATCTCACGATCAATAAGTTCCGGGTATTTCGACATCACCAGGGCAGCTTCCTCGAGATCACCATGGCCCGACTGAATCGGCTTTTGCCCGTAAACCTCTTCAGCCAGGTTCCAGGCCGTTTCCCACCAGCTGATGATCATAAAGTGGGCCCCGGTTTCCATATGCAATTTAGTGATCGCTTTTTGCATCGGCTCGGTATTCCCGCCATGACCGTTGATGATCAGGATATTCTTAAAACCGGTGCGCACCAAGTCTTTCAGAATATCATAGATGTATTCCTGGAAAATTTCGGGCCTGATCATGATCGAACCCGGGAACTGTGAAATGGATGCCCCCGTAACACCATGATTCACAGCCGGAGCTACCAGCGCGTTCACATCGTTCCAAACCAGTCCCGCCAGGTTTTCCGGAATAAAGTTATCGGTGCCGATCGGACAAGCACCATGTGACTCTACGGTACCTACCGGAAGGATGATCCGGTCGGTTACTTCAGGAACGATGGTTGCCAGACGCATCCAACTGTAATTCTGCATTTCATGATAGGGCAGGTCGGCGACGGTTTTCTGGGCAAAGGCCCCGGTATGCACCATCACAGTAACCATCATAACCATCACAACAATCACAACCCTGTTAACCCTCACCACTTTCCTTACATTCATTTTTTTCATAGCCATCCTGATGTTTAATAATGCAATTGATAAAGTTACCCAATTCGGGTTGATTCAAAAGTAAAAAAGTTTGCTTTAGGATTTCGATCGCTGAAATTGTAGAGTCCCGCAGTATGTAGCCAAACGGCCCAAAAAAGAATAACTTATATCATTGCGCACACCCACACCCACACCCATTTCCCCTCTTCTTTTTTGAGTGGAAGCCTTGTCATCCCCGCGTAGGCGGGGATCCCGTCACTGACCGCGAATGCCATTGGGAGCGTGCATCATATTACACCGGAGAAGTGTCATCCCGGTGAAGACCGGACTTCTTTGAGGCCGCACCGCGGCTCTTGAAGATGCCCCTACCGAATGCCGTTGTAAGCGACGGGGTCCCCGCCCCCCGCCTCCGCAGGGGCAGGCTTTCGCGGGGATGACAATAGTGGCAACTAATATGGGGCACACTGGAAATTGAAGCGATTGTAGCAACTAATACTTTTCATTAACCCCATATTTCAATCTGGGGCCTTTTGTCCCACTCCCCAATTGATAAGGGGCACCGTGCCAGGGCTCATTCACTACAACAAACTCCTTACTGCTGAATGAAAAGACGCAAATATGCGTCTCTACGGCTTCCCTTACTGCCTACTGTCTACTGGCTACTGATCACAAACTTTGCCCTATCCTCTTCCCGGTTGATCAGCCTGTATTGAAACCCGTGATTGACAAGGATTTCTCGCACCTAAGTCAGGCCTATTCCCTGGCCGTCGGTTTTTGTTGAGAAAAATGGGGTGAAATGACTAAAGTTAAATCTTGTTAAATCCCTGTCCGGATAATTATTCCCGGGATCAACACTTCGTTGATTCGATTAATTTGGCTGTTGAAACCGGGAGGACACAGGCGGGAGGATCCGTTGGTCCTCCACGACAATAAAAATCTATGAAAAATAACCGATTTGTTTTGATTCTGGTTGCTTTGGCATTCGCCGGAATTAACCTGTATGCACAGGAATTATCGCAGGATATCCTCAGCAAAATCCAATACCGCTCCATCGGTTCCACCCGCCACAGCGGGCGGTTCGTTGATTTTGCCGTTTATGAAAGGAACCCCGCAACGTTTTAAGCAGCATTAGCTTCGGACGGCTTATGGAAAACGGTAAACAACGGAATCAGCTTTGTTCCGGTTTTCGACGAAGCCGGCGCCATCAGTATCGGCGACATCGCCCTCGATCAAAAAAATCCGGATGTAATCTGGCTGGGAACGGGTGAGGCAAATAACAGCCGGACAGCCTTATGGAGATGGAATTTACCAATCGTGGAGATAGCTGGAGGTAGGAAAAACGTGACGCGTGATGCGAGACACGTGATGCGTGACGCGTAGTGCGAAGGAGTGGGTTTTCGGGCCCACTTTTTCGTTTCGATGGTATATTGTATATTCGCTCCGATTGAAATCCAAAATGAAGGAAGTTAAAATTAATAGATTCGAATTAAGAATTCCGAATTCTGAAGTTACAGATTCAAGGATCGTGAAGACCAGCCTCGTACCTGCCACTGGTCACTTGTCACTCGTCACTTCTTCCGCTTCACGCATCACGCTTCACGCGTCACGTTCCTCCTGATACCCGATACCCGAAATCCTAAATACCTAACAATATGAAACGTACTGTACTCCAAATGCTTCGCACCAGTGCCGAAAAATATCCAAAAACGGCCTATACCAACCAAAAAGGTGATAGTGGCTGGCTTGGATTGACCTATCCGGAGGTGTTGCACGAATCCAGATTTCTGGCTGCCGGGCTTCACCAGCTGGGAATTGAAAAGGGGGAGAAAATAGCCATCCTTGCTGAAGGCCGTAATCGATGGATCACAGGTGAATTTGGCATTTTGTTTGCCGGTGGCACCACAGTTCCCCTATCGATAAAACTCATGCCCGACGAGGTCCTTTTCCGGCTCAATCATTCCGAATCTAAAGCAGTCATCGTATCAAAAAATACGTTTGAAAAGGTAGCATCCATCTGGACTCAGCTGGAGTTCACCCGCAAGATCATTTTCCTTGAAGACGACCTCGAATCGATTGAAAAAGATTGTAAAGAATTTGGTATCAATACATTGAAAGATATTGTGCGATATACTGACGTGTTACAAACTGGAAAGCATCAGTTTGAAGAGGAGGAACCTTATCTCAACAAGATTGAATCCGAATTGGCTGAAGATGAGGTCGTTACCATATCCTACACCTCCGGCACCACCGGCGATC
Organism: Porphyromonadaceae bacterium; assembly: GCA_007280905.1. Taxonomy (GTDB): domain Bacteria; phylum Bacteroidota; class Bacteroidia; order Bacteroidales; family UBA12481; genus UBA12481. The sequence continues at coordinate 9,297 of QYQM01000071.1, forward strand.
CCAAAGGCATCATGCTTACGCAGCTCAACTATTTTTCAAACTGTACAGATGCTATGGGTTATTTCAACATCGCCGAACGCGACCGGCTGTATATCATTCTCCCCCTTGATCACTCCTTTGCCCATACCGTTGGCATTTATGCCGGTCTGCTAAGGGGACTCAGCCTCTATTTCGTGGATGCCAGAGGCGGAGGGGTTCAAACCCTGAAGAATATCCCGATCAATCTGGTCGAGTGCAATCCGCACTTTATTCTTACTGTTCCGGCCCTTTCTGGTAATTTTATGACCAAGATCAAAGATGGCGTGGCAGCTAAAGGGAAATTCGTAAATGGGATCTTTAACGCCGGATTAAATGCAGGGATCAGAATTAACCGGGACGGATTCAGAAAAGCAGGATTTTTTGTCAGGTTAATCAATTTTATCCCTTACAAACTGGCTGATGCCCTGGTGTTTAAAAAGGTCCGTTTGATCTTTGGCAACAGTATCCGGTATTGCGTCGGCGGCGGAGCTCTTTTGGATATCAGGCAGCAGGTGTTTTTCTGTTCCATCGGCGTTCCTGTTTACCAGGGTTATGGTTTGAGCGAAGCCACACCGATCATATCGGCTAATACTCCGGAAACACATAAAATGGGCTCATCCGGCAAGGTAATACCCAATGTGGATTGTAAAATTTTAAGGGCCGATGACTCCGAAGCAGACCTGGGCGAAAAGGGAGAAATTGTTATACGCGGAAATAACGTGATGAAAGGCTATTACAAAAATCCGGTATCTACGGCCAAAACCGTCAAGGGTGACTGGCTCTACACCGGTGACCTCGGTTATTACGATAAGGATGGCTTCCTCATAGTCGTTGGCCGCGGCAAGGCACTCCTCATCTCAAGCGATGGAGAGAAGTATTCACCCGAGGGAATTGAAGAAGCTATTCAGAATTCATCTGAACTTATTCTGCAGGCAATGGTTTATAACGATATGAAAAAATACACCACCGCCCTTGTAACCCTCGATGCTCCAAAGATTGCAAGGTATGTGGAAAAGAACAAGATAGCCGACAGCGAGGTATTGCTAAAAGCGATAAAACTGGATTTCTACAAATTCAAGGAAACCGCCGAATACCGGAACCAGTTTCCGGAAAAATGGATACCTTCAACCTTTCAGATTGTTTCAGAGCCATTTACCGAGCAGAATCACATGATCAATTCAACAATGAAGATGGTGCGCCATAAAATTCAGGAAGCCTATCACGACAAGATCGAGGTGATGTATACTTCGGAAGGTAGCAATGCAGTTAATGATATCAACCGTCAAACCGTAAAAAAATATCTTCCCTTTAATCAATGATGAAGAAATTTCTTGTTTTCCTTTTTATTCCGGTTGCCCTTTTTACAGGATGCAAAACCAGGCAGGCGGATGATGGCAAACCGATTGTCACAGTCACCATTTTACCCTTACGCTATTTTGCAGAACAGCTTGCCGGCGACCATTTCCGGATAAATGTGCTGGTTCCTCCCGGGGTGAGCCATCATAATTATGATCCCACTCCCCGTCAATTGCAGGAGCTGGAAAAGTCAAAGGTCCTTTTTGTAAACGGGCACCTGGGTTTTGAACAAGGGTGGATTCCAAAGATGAGATCCAATTACCGCAATTTGGTGATTATCGACCTTTCGGCCGGTATTAACCTGATTTCCGTGGAAGGAGGAGAAGGAGGGCACTCCATTGAAAATGAACAGGCTATTGAATCCGGCGGTCATTCTCATGAAGGTATCGATCCTCATTATTGGATGTCGGTTACTGAGGCCCGGAAACTCGCTGCCACCATGGCAGGCGGACTCATTCAGGCCGATCCTGCCTGCCGTCAGATGGTTGAGAATAATCTCAAAAAGCTAACTGTGCGGCTCGATAGCCTGGGAGCGGCAATGAGCATGCAATTCAAGAATCTTTCGCACCGCAGCTTCCTGATATTTCACCCCGCCCTCACCTATCTGGCCAGGGATTATAACATGGTGCAGCACTCGATGGAACTCGGGGGCAAAGAACCGACCGCCTCCCATTTCAAGGATCTGGTTGATCTGGCAAGTGCTGAAAAAATCAATACCGTTTTTATTCAAAAGGAATACGATCAGGAGAATGCACAGACTCTCGCCCGTGAAACCGGTGCCCGTATTGTAACCATAGATCCGATGTCGCCGGATTGGTTCACTGAAATGGAGCAGCTGGCCGGGAAGATTGTCGGGATGGATGGGAGGTAGTTAAAAAGTTGTCAGTTGTCGGTTATCAGTTACCAGTTGTTTCGCCAGAGCGCCCCCTCTCCCGTGAGCTTGCGAGCGCGGGAGAGGGGGAAGGGGGTGAGGTGGATGAAGGTTTCAGAAGGAACATAGTTCGCATCGGTCAAATTAAATTTTACTTGCTTTGAACTTAGTAGAGTTAAAATCGGTCAGCTTTGGTTACCGCGATGAACCGGTAATCGATCAGGTGAACCTGGTGATACGGGAGGGGGATTTCATTGGCATGATCGGGCCGAATGGCGGCGGCAAATCCACCATTATCCGCATCATCATGGGTTTACTGGAGCCTTGGAGCGGCGAAGTAATTATCCCAAAGGAAATTAACATCGGATATCTGCCTCAGACCCATAATTTCGACAACCGTTTTCCGATCTCTGTTCTTGAGGTTGTTTTAAGCGGTCTTTTAAAAATTCACGGCATCACTACCCGGGTTAGCAAACAGGATAAAAAGAGAGCCGCTGAAGTGCTTGGAAAAGTGGGCATGGCAGATCTGGCGAAACGTAGTATCGGTGAACTTTCGGGAGGGCAGATGCAACGTGTTTTTATTGGGCGTGCACTGATATCGAGCCCGCAACTGCTGATATTGGATGAACCGGTTACCTATGTCGATAACCGTTTTGAACAGGAACTTTACAACCTCCTCGAACTCATCAGCCGCGAGACTGCAATACTGCTCGTGAGTCATGATGTCGGACAGATTGTCTCGTCGGTCCGGACGATTGCATGCGTGAACAGGCAGCTGCATTACCACCCCAGCAACCAGATTACAGAAGAAATACTTGAGTCCTATAATTGCCCGATCGACCTGATTACGCATGGTCATGTACCTCACCGTGTTTTACCTACGCATCAGCCATGATTCTGGATTTTTTTAAATACGATTTCATCTTGTATGCACTGGCTGCTTCGCTGCTGGGCAGTATTACCGCTGGTATCATCGGAACCTATGTGGTGACCCGGCGAATGGTTTTTATCACCGGGGGAATCACCCATGCCTCATTTGGCGGACTCGGACTTGGCTTTTTCTTTGGCATCAATCCACTGCTCGGGGCAGCAGTATTCGGACTGGTATCCGGAATTGGCGTTGAATACCTATCGCAGTTTCATAAAATCCGCGAAGATTCGGTTATTGCCATGATGTGGTCGTTCGGTATGGCCCTGGGTATCATTTTTATTTCGCTTACACCCGGATATGCCCCCAACCTCATGAGCTATCTTTTTGGTAATATCCTAAGTGTTTCATCTTCAGATATCTGGATCATGTCTATCCTCATGATCCTGGTCCTGGCTTTGTTCGTCCCGTTCTTTCGCCTCATCCAATACCTCACCTTCGATGAGGAATTTGCCCGTACGAGCCGGGTCCCGGTCAGCCTCTTCAAATACTTGCTAGCCGGTCTGGTGGCGCTTACAGCAGTTGTCTATATCCGCGTGGCCGGTATCATACTGGTTCTTTCACTCCTCACCATTCCGCAAAATACAGCGCTACTTTTTTCCAATAACCTTAAACGGATCATGTGGTTGTCGATTGGAATCGGATTTTTGGGATCACTCCTTGGATTGATGATCTCTTATGCCGGCAATATCCCGTCAGGAGCCTCAATAATTTTCTCCCTGGTGCTGCTATACCTTACAGGATCAGCAGGTAAAGCGATTTTTCATGCCAGAAAAAAACACCATAAACATCCATAAACCGGCCTGATGGATTAAACCATCCGGAGTTTATTAAGTCTTAAAAAATGTGAAAATGATACCAGTTTAGGGTATCTGTACTTGTTTATGTGTGTATGAATCGTACTTTTACGCGGCCTTTCATCCCCCGGGCCAAAAGGGTTGGAATTATTACCATTAGTATTCAATATGTATATAAAAAAGAAAAAAACGTGGCTTCGTTTGATCCTTGCCGTAATGGCAGCGGGACTGGTTGCGTCCTGTGAAACCGGAATAGATATAAACACTGATAATCAGGATGTTCCAATCGTCTATTGTGTATTAAACTCTGCAGATTCCTTCCAATATGTCAGGATACAAAAAACCTATCTGATAGATCAGGCAGCTTTGGATTATCCTCCTGTACAGGATAGTATGCTGTTTAAAGGCGAGATTGTAATAACCATGGAACGTTGGTCCGGGGGCAAAGTCATGGAAACGGTCCGATTTGCACCAACCAATGAAATCCCGAAAGATTCAGGTTTTTTTCCGTACGAAAAAAACATCCTGTATAAAGCTAAGGCTAAGATTATTGCCAATCAGATTTACCGGCTTTACATTTATCTGGGAAGTCAGGAAAAGGTGCTTTATTCAGAGGCTTCATCTCTGGGAAACCTGACAGTTATTGATCCTATGCCGCTACCGCAGAGGAAGATCAGCCTTTATCCCGGGACCAATTACACCTGCCGGTGGCAGCCCGTTGAAAACGCGGGAGTCTATCAAGTCTCTATCCGGTTCAATTACAAGGAGACCATTGGCGGGGTGGCGAAAATCAAGTATCTCGACTGGCCACAGACATTCGCCAGTCCGGGTTCGGATACCGAGTATTTAAGCAACGACATCAGCGGATCCCGGTTCATGCACATTTTAGAAGATAACCTTACATCAGTCGACGGGATCGTCAGGGAGGTTATCGGCATGAATTTCCAGATCGTCAGCGGCAGCATGGAATTGAAATACTATATCGAATCAACATCCCCTTCCGAAGGTGCCCTGATGGAAAAGCCCGTTTACAGTAACATCACAAACGGTATCGGACTTTTCTGTTCCGTTGCCCGCATTGACGTGAATGATTTATTCCTATCACCGGTTACCATTGACAGCATCGCCTACGGACAATTTACCAAAACGCTTGGATTTCTGGATCATACCAACGACAGGGACAGCACCAACAAACTTTAAAGACACTTATTATCATGATAAAAAAATTAGCCATCTGGATACTTGCAGGATTGTTATTCCTGGTTTCCTGTGACAAAACTCCGGTTGATCCACCTGATCCTACAGATAATAACAAGCCAAAGATTTCAGGCACACTGGAGATTGAATTTCGGGTACCCGGTTCGTTCCTGCCGGCAAACCGGGTTTTAAGAGCTGATCTTAGCATTGCCAAAGATGCTGAATCGCTTTACAAAGGGCGGTTTCTGCAAATGGCCAATGTGTATAACAGTAAATTGATGTACCAGTTTGATCTGGCACCAGGGGTTTATTATTACCAGGCAGGTATCATTTGCGTCGCTGAGGGCGATTCCTGCTCAGCCGCCAGTTTTCCCGGCGGAAAATTCGGAATGAAATGGGCCATTGGCACTGCGGAAGTAAAACAAGATAAAACCACCCACGTTGTTCCTCAATTTACCCGATAGACCATGAAGATAGTACCGATCCGATATTTTTTCATTCTTGCCCTCGTAATCGCAGGGCTTACACAATGCGTAAAGGAAGAGATCACCAAGACACCACCCGTGGCCGCTTTTAAGCTTGCTCCGGCCAGCGGTCTGACCACTACAATATTTCAATTTGACGCAAGCGAATCAAAAGCCACAATTGCCGGCGATACGATCCTTTTCATCCGCTGGGACTGGGATAATGACAGCATCTGGGATACCGGATTTTCCCGTTCCAGAAAATTCACCCACCGCTATTACAAGCCTGGAAGCTATAACCCCCGCATGGAGATCCGGAATGAAGCCGGACTCAGCGATACCATTCAATGGCCGGTTCAGGTGGCACGTGGATACAGTGCACCGCAACCCGGCTTTACTATCTCTCCTTCTGGCGGAAACCTCCGTACAGAATTTGTATTCGATGCCGGTAAAACCCGCGATGATGAAGACAGCCTCAATACGTTGAAGTTCCGTTGGGACTGGGATGGTGATGGAATCTTCAATACGGAACTTTCTGATCAGACTCTGGTTAGCCATTTCTTTACTGCCTCAAGCATTTATAATGTCGCTCTTGAAGTTGTGGATCCTCAGGGATTAACCGCTACGATCCGTAAATCCGTCAGCGTATCGCTCAGCAATCTTAACCTTGTTCCTCAGTTTACATGGACTCCTGCTCTGCCTACTACTTCCGATACTGTGCTGTTTGATGCCTCTTCAAGCTATGACCCGGACAATGCCGGGAACACTTTCACCTACCGGTGGAACTTTACCAAAGACCCTGATTTCGATACGGAATACCTGTCAAATCCCGTTTTTGGTTATCAATTCCCGATTGAAGGCGAGAACGAGGTTATTCTGGAAATAAAGGATCAGTGGGGATTAATCAATCAGACAAAAATCAAAATCTGGATCGCTCATTCCAACCTCAAACCAACCGCCGCTTTCTTCATCGGATACGAGTATGGCAACCTGACCACCAATTTCTATTTTGACGCAGAAGCCACACAAGACGGTGAAGATTTAATCGACCAGGTAAAGGTTCGTTGGGACTTTGAAAGCGATGGTGTTTGGGATACCGAATTCGCCAAGGAAAAAACAGCTAATCATAAATACAGCACATCGGGCAAATTCCGGGTTAGAATGCAAGCCATTGATACCGGCGGTTTAACCGATACAACCAGTCTGAGTGTAAGTTTAACGGATGGGACCAATGAAACCGGCCTCATCCTCGACAAGAAGAATAATATTTCTTATGGAACGGTCAAAATTAGTACGCAATGGTGGATGTCGGAAAACCTCAATGAGCCGAGTAAGGGAAAATTCTGCTATAGCAACCAGGCTGCCAATTGCACCACATATGGAGGCCTTTACACCTGGACTGACGTCATGAATGGGGCTACGACTGAAAAAGCAAGAGGTTTATGCCCGCAAGGATGGCATATCCCATCGCTGAATGAATGGCAACAATTGCTGGATTTCTACGGTGCAGATTTGGCTAAAAAGCGGCTGGAGATAACTGGCGACAGCGATTTTCGTATGTTTCTGGCAGGTCAGCGATCAACTGCAGGACGATCTGAAATGCTGAACCTTGTCACCAATTTCTGGACTTCGACGAAATCATCAGGCGAGAATGCCCAGGCAATCTCCTTCCAGAAAGATCAGGATAATTACTTCAAGCTAAACCTGGCACAAAATTACGGGTTCAGCATGAGGTGCATAAAAGATTAACCACCCCCTGCCCGCGATAGACCTCCCCCAACGGGGGTGTGACAAAATGCCATAATCGCTTCTTTGACCAATGTGCCCAATTATTAATTGCCACTACCTTTAGGTAGTGGATCAGTTTGATTAACAATGATTTATGGGCTTTAGCCCAACTTCTTGATTGCTGATATAAAATGTAATCAATGTTGTGAGAAAATTGGCCTAAAGGCCATAATACTCTGAGGATCAATTCAATTCACTACCTAAAGGTAGTGGCAATTAATAAGAGAATCCATTTTGTCTCTCTGGAATGATAAAGCTATTGGCATTTTGTCCCAGCCCCTGAGCGCTAAGGTCATGTGCTACTATATCAGCATTTTACCCGTTGCTCTTAGCCCCCTCCTTTCTAAGGAGGGGGTTGGGGGAGGTCGATTACTTCTTCCTGGGCTGATATCTCAGCTTATTGAAATAGGCCACATATACCAGGCCTATCAAAGCAATCAGGATTACATAAGCAATAACGGGAACTGCCGGTGCCTCGCCTCCTGCGTATGAATGCATTCCGCCGAGGAAGTAATTCACTCCGAAGTAGGTCATAAGGACTGCTCCAAATCCCAGCACAGAGCCCAGATTGAAAGCGAAATCATTATCAAAGTCCTTTATGCTGTGCATGTGGGTAATAAAGCTGTAAACCAGGATAGTGATCAGGCACCAGGTTTCTTTTGGATCCCATCCCCAATAGCGTCCCCACGATTGGTTCGCCCAGATCGCACCCAGAAAACAACCTATCGTGATCAGGTATAATCCCACAATAAGAACGATTTGATTTAAACGGGTCAGATGTTGAATGTGACCGTTCAGGCTCACATGATTTTTTTTCGTTTTTGATATATATAATACCATGGTTATCAGGCCAATAAGAGCACCCAGACCCAAAAATGAGTAACTGGTCATAATTATGGCCACATGAATAGTCAGCCAGACTGATTTCAGTACCGGGACCAATGGAGTGATTTCCGGATTCATCCAGCTGAGATGTGCTACCAGCAGCGATAAGGCTGCAAGTACGCCTGTGAGGGCCAAAGGCAGCCGGGAACGTTTAACAACAAGGAACCCGGCCAGCAAAGTACCCCAGGCCACAAAAATCATTGATTCATATCCATTGCTCATAGGAGCATGGCCCGATAGGTACCAGCGCAAACCGAGCCCGAATGTATGGATGATCCAGGCTACAAAAAGAAGGCCTCCAAATATCCAGGCTGACGACTTATGCCATTTGGCCGGTTTAAAGAGTGACCAGATCTGAACAAACAGGAACAGAAGTCCGATCAAGGCATAAAAAACAGTTAAACGCTCAAAGATGAGTGCTCTATTATAAAAAACTTCAAGGTTTGCTTTGTTGGCAGAAGGGATTAGAGAAGATCCGTAGGTTTTCTGATATCTGGAGATCCCTTCCCGGTAGATTTTGGCCTGCGCAAGGTCTCCGCTGGCGACAGCCTTCAGGTATACAACAAAAGCACCCGTGATCATCAGGGAGTCCAGCGTGGAAACACCCTCAGGAACCTGTCCGGGAACCGACCATTTAGCTTTCTGATCGCGCGGATCCGGAAAAATCTGAAGGAGCTGTCCGGTCATTCCCATGTAAAAAACATTGAGGGTTTCATCCAGTTTGATGACATATTTATCCAATCCATTGCGTTGGTTGGGCTGTTTCTGCAAAGCTTCATTAACCAGATCCCCCATCAGGTATTTATCCTGCGTGAAGAAATCATTATAGGATCCCTTACCACCGGATATCTTGAACATATTGGCTATTTCTCTCTCCTTAATTTCAAACATCTTCAATCCAGCCCATTCTTGTGGTTGAGTTAACAGGCTCAGCCAGAATTGCTCCGGTGTCATTCCGCCAATCGCATTTTTCCCGAACATCTTACGTAACATTTCGGACGACAAGGTGTTAACCGGTTTCATCCGGCCTTCATTGCCCTGCATCCATATTTTTCCGAAGGCTTTTGCTTCGTCAGCGTTGGGTGGAGTTGGGAAATTCTGCGCTGAAGCACGGAATCCCGGTAAAAGAATCATCAACAGCAAGAGTCCGGCCACTGCGGCTGATTTCCTGCTCTCCCCGAGCAATTTTTTAAACCGGCTGCCTGGGGCAAAAAACGACAGGATGATACATGCAAACATCAGAAAATAGCCGACATAGGTTATGCCAGAACCCAAAGCATCGTGATTAACTGACAGAACCGTGCCTTGCTCATCATTGTCGAAGGAGGACTGAAAAAACCGGTATCCCTTGTGACTCAATATGTTATTCATAAATATCCGGTATGGCTTATGTGTTTTTTCAGATGGATCAGTAAGCGTCACTTCGCTGGCAAATGAGGAGGGACTCATGGATCCGGGATATTTATCGAGCTGAAAGTCGTTTAATGTTAATGTAAAAGGCAATTCCATCGGCTTAGACCCGAAGCTGGCCGTAAATTTGATCCCGCTGATTTCAAACTGATTGGAGATAAAGCCGTTCCTTTGTATTCCACGAATCACCACCTCTTCTGAACCATTGTTAACCGTTACTTTAATCTGCATAACATCAGCATGGCTAACGCCACCAGCCATCTGGCTGCCCATTTTCATCGACTCACCGCTTACATATTCAATGCTATTTATACGGATCCGGTCTTCACCTAAGCGAAAAGCCACATTGACCTGCTTTTTGCTGACCGGCGAAATAAATATCTTTTGATATTTTTCAACGTTACCAGATCTGTTTTCAGCCTTAACATAAAAATAAGTGTCTGAAGTGATGTAAGATGCTGTTGTTTCGCCTTCACGAATATGCATGATTCCTTCTGTACCAACAAAACGGGTAAGTGCAGCTCCGGCAATCACCACCAGAAAGGCCAGATGAAACAGGAAAATCGGCAATCGTTTAAGGTTGTATAACTTAAGCCTGATCATGTTGGCCAGGATATTTATAAAAACAAGCAAAACACTTAATTCAAACCACCATGCCTGGTAAACAACTGCCTGAGCAGCCATGGTGCCGCTCCGGTTTTCAATAAAAGTGGCCATTGCCATACAAAAAGCCAAAAAAATCACCAGTACCCCCATGAAAGGCATGGAGAACAGAAATTTTACAATCTTTTTCAAAGTTCCCATAGATAAGGTTTTACTAGATATTTGCGATTAATCCACTACTTGAAAATAATTTTTTGCCAAGATAATATTTAATCCTGATCTCTTTCTAAACCCGGTCACACTGGGGAAAGTTGGGCTCAATCCTCCAATGCTCTATAGATAAAATCATTAAATGGTTTCATCAAAGTGTACAAATCCACTATCCTTGCGGAAAGATCAGGATAATCCAGCCATTCATCGGGCAATGGCACCCAGGGGCAATAGTGTTTGTACTTGAGATAATCGATCAAAGGAAAATCAATAGGAAAACCCAAGGGGGGCCGTTTAAGCTTATCATCCTGAAAAAAGGTGAAATTTTTTACGAAAGTGGGTGCTTCAATCAGGGCCGAAAAATCTTCGGGGAAAAGAAAAATCTCCTTCCGGATGGCCTTGAGTTTATCGGTCGAAGGCATATAAATTCCGCCAGATACAAAACTTTCACCAGGCTGAATATGAAAATAGTAACCCGGCTCACCGCTGTTCTTCCCTCCACGTAAGAGGTGAGCACCGAAATTGTTTTTATAGGGTGTCTTATCCGTGGCAAACCGTGTATCCCGGTAAATCCGAAATAGTGCATCTGACGCTTTCAGTCCTTTGATTCTGGGGTCAACCTGGCCAAGATTCAAAATGATCTGCCCGAGAACCTGCTCAAATAAATTTCTCGCATTTTGATAATCAGCTTTATGGGCATTGAACCAATCGCGGTTGTTGTTCTGTTCAAGGAGTTGGAGAAAGTTTAATATCGGGTTCATAGGTTGAAG
>QYQM01000099.1 GCA_007280905.1 Porphyromonadaceae bacterium
ATAGGCTTCCAGATATTTCCTGAACGGAAAGCTTTTGGTAAGAAGTGGAGCCGTAATAATTTTTCCTGAAGCAATCATGTCAACAGCAGCTTCATAATCTTCCTGCCGGTACATCATCGAACCAAAAACATTCAGCTCATGCTCACCCATGAAAAACATGGATATCGGATCCACAAATACCGATTTTCTTTATCCTCAATAAAACCTCATTGTCCTTCAATGGCCCGGGTTCCGGAATCTCGCGAAATTCAATCACCCCCGGCGATGTCATAACTGATTGTCTCATAATATATTATCCAGAGACGCAATTATTCGTCTCTACAAGGTCCATCCGCTACGGTACTCGCGTTTGATGAATCGGTTCGCGTCTTCATCATTGGTTACTTTCATGTTAACGCCATCCCAGAGGAGGTGTTTTCCGGGGACCCTTATTGCAAGGTTGCCCATGAGCACCATTTCGGTAAGAGGACCGGAATAATCAAAATTTGAGCAGGGGAGTTCACCGCCTTTGCAGGCATTTACCCAGTTCATTTCATGGCTCGTTTCAATTCTTTTCAGAGTTACTGGCAAGTCTTTATATTCGAGAAAACGCTCTTCAGGGAACATCTGAACATCACCGCCATAAGTGGAACAAACGATAAATCCTTTATCGCCGATGAACATGGATCCACCGTCGGCAGGGATTTTTGCGACATCCACCTCTGCCGGCCAGGTTGGCATCAGACCGCCATCATACCAGGTCAGTTTAACCGGTGGCATATTCTCCCGGGCCGGAAACTGGTAGGTAATCATGGATGCATTTGGAAAAGTTTCCTGGTTATCACCCCGTTTCCACATTTCACGTACTTCATAGGAGTGAGATCCCTGTACCCAGATCGGATATTTAATCTTAAGCGCATGGAACACCGGATCCAGCACATGACAGCCCATATCGCCAAGCGCACCGGCACCGAAATCGTACCAAGCCCTCCAATTGAACGGAAGATAGGCTGAATTGTAGGGTCTTTCCGGAGCTGGCCCCAGCCAAAGATTCCAGTCGAGAGTATCTGGAATGTCCATGGTCTCGGCCGGGCGGCCGATTCCCTGCGGCCATACCGGCCGGTTTGTCCAGCTATGAACTTCCCTGATTTCACCGATCGCACCTGCCCAGATCCATTCGGCCAATCGACGTGTTCCTTCGCCTGAGCGTCCCTGGTTTCCCATTTGACTGACTACTTTGTATTCCCTTACGGCTTCAGTCAGTTTTCGTGCTTCAAAAACAGAGTGAGTCAGCGGCTTCTGCACATATACATGTTTACCCAGTTTGATGGCAACCATGGCCGCCGGTGCATGCGAATGATCCGGGGTGGCCACGATAACGGCATCGATACCTTTTTCCTTTTCCAGCATAATCCGGTAATCTTTATATTGGGGCGCATTCGGATATTTTTTAAAAGTCGCTGCTGCCCGGTTAAAGTCCACATCGCAGAGGGCTACAATATTCTGGGAATTAACATTATTGATGTTTCCGGCACCCATTCCGCCTGATCCTATAGCAGCGATATTCAGTTTATCACTCGGAGCAACATATCCCTTTCCGCCAAGCACATGGCGTGGGATTACAATCAATCCGGCACCGGCAACTGCCGATCTGGAAAGAAATGAACGACGGTCAAATGTTTTTTTCATGGTCGAATTTTAGTTTACTATTGAGATGGGTAAATTTAATGATCTTTACACAAAACCATACAGTATGCGGACATACATTCTTATTTTTATTTTATTGCTGATTCTTTTACCAAAAGGTAAAATCCTGGTTGCGCAGAATCCCGCTCTCACCACAGAATCAACTATCAGCCTGCTTACATGCGGCCCCGGACCGGAAGTTTACACCTTCTTCGGGCACAGCGCCCTGAGGGTAACTGACCCGGTACTGAAGATCGACCGGGTTTATAACTATGGTACTTTCGACTTTAACGTTCCCGATTTTTATGCCCAGTTTCTCAATGGGAAGCTTTATTATATGCTCTCAGTTGTAAGGTATCAGGGGTTCGTTCCGGATTATATAAACGAAAAACGATTCATAAAGGAACTCCCTTTGAATATCACGCTCGAGCAAAAGCGCGAATTATTTAATCTGCTGGAAATCAACTATCTACCAGAAAATCGCCATTATTGGTACGATTTCTTCACCGACAATTGTTCAACCCGGATCCGGGATATTGTTGTGAAGGCCACCGGCGGAAAATACCTCTGGCCTCCCGAGCCAGCCGAACACCTGACCTATCGCCAGTTAATAATCCCCTACATCAGCCTGAATAACTGGGCCAAAACCGGTATCCTTCTGATGCTTGCAGCCGGTGCCGACCAGGAGTCTTCACAGGAAGGTTACATGTTTTTACCGGACCATATGCACCGGCTCTTTTCCCAGGCGAAGCAGGCTGATGGCACACCACTTGGAAAACCTGAAAAAATCCTGTTTATGCCGGATTATCCCAAACCTATCGGAACAGGACTCCTTCATCCGTATACAATTTTCAGCATCCTTCTTCTGATCTCCTGGTTAATGGTTTTCCTCAGGAAAATGCCGGTCCCGCTCATGAAATTCTTTTTTTTCCTGCTGTTTCTGATATCCGGAGCCATGGGTTTGTTGTTCAGCTACATGTGGTTCTTCTCAGCCCACCTGGTGTGCCATGCTAATCTCAACCTTGCCTGGGCATTTCCGCTGAACATTTTTCTTGCGGTTACGATCTGGTTCCCAAAGGCTGGAATGGTCAACAAACTATACAGCAAGGCCATGATCATGCTGATTCTCCTGTTCCTGGTGACATTCTCCTTCTGGAAACAGAAAATACCTTTTGAGGCCATACTATTCTGCCTTACTCTTCTTCCGGGTTTGTACCGGTTTTCGGGATTTGAAATATTCAGAAAAACCAAATCCCAGGATCAGACTAATTAATAACGGTTCCATATTCTACTTTTTGTTTGACGATCACTTCGCGGATTTCACCCAGTATATCTGCCACCTCTTCACCAATCAGATAAAGGGCTTCAGAATCTGATTTCTGTAGCATGATATCCTGGAAAGCCTTATTAAACAGAGATCTGAAATTCAGCCGGATTTCTGTTGTTTTCCAGGCTATCCAGCCAGGCGCTTCAAAATTCCATGATCTGCCGGTATTGACCAGGGAAATCATCATGTCCCTGAAGGTTTCAACGGTAGCTTCGTTTCCTGGAACCCCTGAATCCTCAGGCTGAATCCCGATAATCAGCTCTTTCTGATTTTCGATCAGCATATTCAGATTCAATCCATTCACTTCGCCCAATGGTAATCTGATTCCGTAAAAACCAGGAGAAGATGGGTCGTTCTGAAACCGTTCAATCAGTTCATTCATCTTTTTCCGGGAGCAGGAATAACCCAGATACTCCCAGCCTGGCTCCAATCCTGATTCAATGGCAACTTTCGATAAGGCTTGCCAGAATCTCTTTTCAGCATTTGCGCGTTCTTTTTTCATCTTTATTCATATTTTATGATTCAAAAGAATAACCCGGGAACGTAACCTGTTTACGTTGTGGGTTTTTTTATATTTAGATGCAAGAAATATGTTAAATTGGAAAAATGGCCCTGAATAAATATGCTGCAATACGCTATCGGATTATAGACGAGTGCATCCGGAGCCGTTCGAAACCTTATCCAACTAAGGAAGAATTAAGATCAGCCTGCGAAGAAGCACTTTATGGATCTGATCAGGCTTGATGAAGTCCAAACGCAATATATATTATCGAATCCGTTGCATCCATCACAGGAAATCACCGATTTTGAACCCGGTTCGTATCAGGTTAAACTATTCGTCATTCCCTCGGATGAGTTAAAAATGCAAATCCTCAGCTATGGCGCTAAAGTTGAAGTAGTTAAGCCGGATTGGCTCAGGATTGAAATTATGACGGTCCTTGGAAAGGCACTTGAGGGATACCGGCGTAGCTTGGAGTAACGTGACGAGGTCCCGGCCTGGGATGACAAGTGCTCGAGCCGGCCTTTACGATGCTTGAATCTTCCACTTCAGAATTCAGAACTCTAAATTCGAATCTTTCATGTAACTCGCTTTTAAAGTTCACATTGTCAATGATTTACAAGTTATTCTATTTGGGGCCGTATGGCGACATACTGCGGGACTCTAAATTCTTACTTCCTTCAGTTCATTGTATAACAACCAGCCTGGCTTTGGTATCGGTAAGTCCACCGCTATCCCTGACCTGTACTTTTACAATATAGGTACCTGGTTCACTGAATGTTCTTTTGATAACCTTCACAGTAGTGAATTCGGTATCGTATTTATTGTCATTATCCCAATCCCAGCGAACCTCCAATTGATCCAGGCTGTCTTCTGCATCAACACAGATTGAAGCATCAAAGGTGATTTGGGTTTCAATGGTACCCGATTCAGGAGTGATGGTAAAATCAGCATCAGGCGGAGTATTCGGATTAGTAACCTTTACCTGTTGGGCAAAAGTTGCTCCATAACCCTCGGTATCAATAACTTCCAAAACTACTGAATAGATTCCTGCAACGACGAAAGTATGCTGAATGGTTTTTAGCGTCCGAAAATCAGTATCAAAAATCCCATCATTTTCCCAATCCCACTTAACCTGAAGGCTTTCCAGAGGATCTTCCGGATCCGAACAACCCGATGCATCAAAGTTAAAAGAGGTTTCAGTAGTACCGCTTTCCGGATAGACTGTAAAAGTGGCGGTTGGCTTGATATTGGCGGCAGCCACATTGATGATTCGCGTGGTTGAACCCAGGAGGCCCTGAGTATCCAAAACTTCTAGCTTAACAATATATTTGCCTGGTTCGGTATAAACAAAAAAAGCTGCTTTGATGGTGGACCAGGGTCGATCCCAGATACCGTCACCATCAAAATCCCAATGGACTTTCAATTGTGTAATTCCATCTTCAGCATCATAGCAACCCGAAGCATCAAAAATAAAATAATCATTGATCCGGCCGGATTCGGGAGTAACGGTAAAGAAAGCAATAGGAGCCGATGATGATAAATTAACCTCCACGGAAGAAACTTTACGAGAGGTCAGGCCTTCCGGGTCTTTAACCTCCAGAATCGACTGATAAACGCCAGGCTGAAGAAACTTTTTAAATGCAATCTTCTCTGTACTAAACTCTGTATCGTAGTGGCTATCCCCGTCAAAATCCCATCTGACCATCAGTTCTGAAGCCGGGCTCTCAATATCCGATGACTTTGATGCATTAAATTCAAAGTTTGTATCAGTAAATCCAGCTGGCGGGTTGATTACAAAAGCAGCCTTCGGCGGCTGATTTTCCAGCACTCCGTTTTGCGATTCCGAATAGAGTACGGTTTCTGCAGTACTCAACTGAACCGGAACATAATCGCCAAAAACGGGTCCCGATCGCAACATCGTTCCCCTCGTACTAACTGTCTGTCTGGATTGCCAGTTGGGAATAGTGACATCAGAGTTGACCAAAGCGGAGAAACGGTTTGTGAGTGATAGTGAAGCCTCACCGCAAAAATAGGGAGTTATCACCTGACTGACGAAAACCTCTTCCAGGTATCCGGAAAAT
Source organism: Porphyromonadaceae bacterium (assembly GCA_007280905.1). GTDB lineage: Bacteria > Bacteroidota > Bacteroidia > Bacteroidales > UBA12481 > UBA12481. The sequence goes on from QYQM01000099.1 coordinate 5,576, forward strand.
CTTGGTCCATTATAAAGCTGAATATCGGCTGATTGAGCCTGATTCGTCTGTACAAACTTCCAGGTTTCCCAATAGTTGTAACTGATTGACAGGTTACCTTTAGACATTCCTGATAGCCTGATCGTTAAAACAGTGTCTCTTTCAGTAACTGCATGGAACCCTATCCAGGTATCGATTTGATAGGTAACAGGAAAGCCATTGATCATAAATGGACCGTAAACAGATTTTTCCACCAGGAGGCTATCAGCAGCATCCATGGCACTTCCTGCTTTTATGACCAATTCCGCAGCAAGATCAAGCGAATAATTAAAGTCGAGCCGGCAACGGTCAAACCAGGGATCAGATCCCTGACCCGACAAAATAAACTGACCAACCGAAGATTTTGAATAAAACTTGCCAGCGGTAAACTGCACCTGCAGGCTTTTCGACTGCCAAAAATCATCAAACAAAAACAATCCATCAAGTCCCAGCGTATCTGTATTCCAGGAGTGGGCATCGGTCCTGGTTCCGGATTTCAAAATTCCTTTGCTGATGGTATCCTGAATTGAAATGCTCCTGAATATCTGATCCAATCCGGATTTATCCAGCTGGAAAACCATTCTGGAGCCGGTTAATGTGGCTGAAACAACTTTCCCGAAGACTCCATCACTTCCAGGATAATAGACAATATCGCCGGCTTTAATCTGGGGTGGTGTACCAATCAGGTCAAATCTCATCTGTCCGTTAATTCGAACAGGATTTATAAACACCAATGAATCAAGCTTAACAACATTGTTTTGATAGGAGGATACCTTAAGATCAGCATCTGCCGCATGATCCACAGCCGGCTCCCTTTCACAACCTGAAATCAGGAGAAGCAAAACCAGTAATCTGGTTAAAACACGAGTATATATAAGGATCCTTAGCATATCTCCCCAAAACTATCTTACGTGTACAACAATCTTGTTTCTTTGGTTCACCTGAAGTGGTTCCGATGTAGAGACCTCTCCCACACTATTGTCCTTCCCGTCAAATCTCACATAAACATAATAGGTAATTTCTTTCAGATCAACGAAAACCACCTTTCCATCTGAGTCTGTCCGGCGCCATACCTGTATCGGATTTATTCGGTTATTCCACTCATCGGCACTATCAAACAATGCAACATAAGCACCAGAAATGTTTGCACCATTTTCGTCAAGAACTTGTATCTCAAGCTGCGGTAACGTGTCGACCTTAGTACAACTATAAAGCACAAATGCCATATATAATGCGATTGATCCTAATATGCGAAATCTTCTGCTGGTCATTTAGTTTTGCTCCTTATTTAACCGCATAGAAACACCCAGATTCACGGTGAAAGCCTGGTTAACTGTTTTCCCCGGGTCACCCCACAGTGGGTTATATTGGCCCAGGTATTTAGAGGTAACGAAATCCGTATGATTATTGTTGTCCAAACCCGACAATCCTTGTCGCATGCTTCCGCCTATCAGGATACCCAGGCGATTATTAAACCTGTACTTAATTGCTATTGTTCCCTGTAGTCCAAAATTTAACCGGTTCATCAGACTTATCCAGTCGGCATCAGTGATAATGTTTACCATAGTCGCACCCGTATTGGTGTTCACTGCCGATGAAGTCATACTCTCAAAGACCCTGATTCCAAGGGCTAGTCCAAGATCCGCACTGAATTCCCATCGGTTTGACGATTTGGTCCGGCAAGATAAAAAGACAGGTACTTCAACAAACCACAGATCATTATCAATGCGAACATCCCTGAAGTTTGGGTCAAAGCCGCCAAATGCATCAAACTTATCAAGGCTGACGCTGCCGGAATATTGCGAAAATTGGGCACCCGATCCGATTCCCCAATGATCAGCGAAGTAATAAGAATAGAAAATCCCTCCCGTATAGCCGGTTCCCTTTCTCAAACCCAATCGTTCATCAGAACCAAGGGCTGAATTAACAAATCCTGATAGTGCAGGAGAAACAGAGGCAGTTATAAAGTTCTGGCCTTTGGGCGGCAAGTCCATCCCATAAAAAGCAAAGCTGCCGGGACTATTGTTGTTATAAAAAAACGCGATCTGGAATATGATCCTCTGGTTGGATGAAAAAACTTTACCACCTGAAATGCCATTCAATGACCGGTTGATGCGTATTCTGATAATGTAGCGGTTATTACGGTCATACTTAGGCTGGCCAATCGTCAGCCTGGCCAAATCCAGATTAATGGTAAGCCCGTCGGGAAATAGATCACTTACCTTAATAATATACTCTTCAATGCTGATTTTAGTTGATTGCGATTGCCACTCCAGGTCGTTAACTACCTGTACTTTAGGATTTGCGAAGAGGTGTACGAATTCCCGCTCAACCAATGGATCGGTTTGATTATTCAACTTATTATGAAGGATTTGATATTTTGAAAGAATAGCAATAATCGAATCTCTCAATGCAGGTTTATCCCAAACCGGGCTTTCCTGAGCTGAAGCAATCTGCCCTGCCCATAAGAACAGAATCCAGACAATACTGCTGAATTTGAAATTGTTGATCAACCTCATGAAATAAAACCACATTGTTCGACACAGATAAAGGTATGGATCGCAAAAATAGGAATTTAGCGGGAGAGAAGACTCTTTAGTGAATATTCTTCTGTTTCGATGGTGCTATTGTTCATTTCGAGCGAATGCTTCCGGGTGAAGATCCGTAATTCTCCCGTGGATGGATTCATCAGGCACGAAATCTGATAGGCTTCCCTGAATGATTGTTCATGATAGTCAACCGCATTTTGCAGGTAATTCATCACATCCACATTGGCCTGCCCCCACCATCCGATGAGTGAAAGTCCGGGTAAATCACGGGGAGTCAATTCATTGCTCAATTCGATAAAACGGTCTACGAAAACTTCGTATTCATTTGTCTTTCCCTCGGCAATTGGCTGAACTACTGCTGTACCGTAGAGATAACCAACCACCTGAAAAGTATCTTTTGGAATCGCCTGATGGGCTGCAGCAGCAGTTATTTCACCTGCTACGGAAAGATCAAAATTAACGGCTGTAACGACAGAATCTCCCCAGGTATTATTCAAGGCAATCCGGGAATAGTCTTTGTCCTTTTTATATATTCCTTCAGGATCATTTTTAATGGAACTCGTCGGATTCAGTGCAAACCGGTAAAGTTCATCCCATTTTACAAAAGCAGCCGGATCGGGCATCGGATCAAGATAACCAGTCTTTCTACGCAGGAAACCGGCTCCCTGAAGGAAATCGGAACCAGGATTAAGCAGGATACCGATCTGCCATTTTTCTTTAAAAAATGATCGGTGGATTTTCATTAATCCCTCCGGTATTTCCATGCTACTGTCGGCACTCGAAGTAAACCAACCAATCAACCTGTATTTTTTATTCTCCCTGACCAATTCATCCAGTTCATCGATCAGGTCAGCTCTGGCACTGTTGTCATTGGTGATTGAAGATCTAAGGTAATGAGAATCGCATGCCTTTTCTATGAAAATTTCGCTCTTCACAGTTCCAGGCAGTTTATATTGATTACCAAACAAATAACCGCCAAAATCTCCACCCTTTCTTTCCAGCAATGCACCATGTACCAAATGGTAAACGGATTTTATTGAGGAGGTGTGATAATGTATTTTGCCAACAACAGACTCAGGTATGGTTACCTCATAATTAAAAGTGAAATACACGTTGGGAAGCTCGTCGGAAAAAATCCCGTTTACCGGGGATTTTCCTTGCGGGCTCCTGGAATTTCCGCGTTCCATAAAGGTTAATCGTTCCTTAAGGATTTGTTTATTGCGGGTTGCACTCCAAATTGCCGATGCAAAAACAAGTATGAGAACAGCGAGCAAGCCGGTCCATAAAAATCGGTTTGACATATACCAGGGTGTTTCCAACTGATCAGTCACTATCGCGGCTACGTCATTGTCAACCTGATCAATAGCGGATTGCAGGTCATTTTGACCTTTAAGAAATGTGGCATGTAGATTCACGATCTCACTCACTGGTTCTAATACATTAATATCAATGCGATAGTTGTTCCATATATTCTCATGGGCCAGACTGAGATTCAGAAAAACCTTTTTGATTAATCCGTGACTTAAGATTAGTGAATCCACCCTTGGGCCATCCAGGTGATGGTCTTTCGCATCGGCTATTAACGTACTAATTTCCAGCGCAATCGAATTCTGATCTTTGGTTATCAGGTTTAAGGAATCTACCTGATTCTGAACAACAGGTTCAATGCGAATCCGAATAAGATTCCTTAAACTGTCATTTTTTCGCAGGCGGGTCAAAAAATCGGAACCGTCGGCCAGGTTCGACTGCGAAAGCTGTGACTTTAAATAAGCAGAACGCAAATCAAAAACAGCATCATTCAGGTGTTTATAAAGCTCCTGGTACAGCTGAAAAGTATCGGAAGGCAAACTATCCGGATTGAGTAAGGCTCTTTCATTAATGATGTTTGCCGAAAGTGCTTCAAGATCCTGGAGGAAATTTGGCCGATTGAGTTCACCGATGGATTTACCCTCCTCGAAACCTTTAACTTTTAGCTGTAACTTTTGGTAATTGTCCGCCACATTGCGCATTGCCGCTAAATTGTTGATGGCATCCTTTATCTTTCGTTTATTATCTGCTGCAATTTCTGTTTCGACAGATGGCTTGCGGTAGTTTACCTGGAAGTCCATCTTCAGGTCGTTAGTACCATTAAGATCAATCAATTCCGATCTTCCAGACTCATATAATTTCCGGGTCAGAGCATATTGAAACCGCGCAATAAGTTTAACTGCACCTTCGTAGGTATTCAATATCTGCAGATTAAGTTTCCCTGAGGATTGAAAGAAAAGGTTGAAGGGTTTTTTCTGATCAAATGAGGTGCACCTGAACTGTTGAGCAGGCAGCATGTCAAAATCATATTTTGAAAGACAAAGAAATGGCATCTGGCTGTTTTCGATGATCGGTTTCCCATCCTGGTCATACCAGATTACAGTAAAATCAAGTTGGTAAAGCCCGTCTCCCGGTTGCTGCAGGAGGTTTACGGTGATATTTCCCTCCATCTTTTTTTCAGACCGGTTAAGCCACGTAAAAGAAAATGTTTTCTCCTGAGCAACCACATTTGCTAACATGGAGACAATCAGGCATATGCTGACCAGATACTTCTTAGAAAAAAATTGCATATAGCTCAATACATGTAAGTTACGAAAGGTTTCCGATGTTTCCTTTGCGTAACAAAAGTATTAAAATTTACTGCGGATTCGTCAAAAATTTGGGCAATAGCAATCAGCATCCAAGTTCGATCAACTTTTCATGAGCAGCGGTGATGTTCTTGACAAGGTCTCTTTTAATTCCCAGGAAATAGGGGCGTGATTTTCCGTGGTTTCCTAAATCGAAATGGTTGATGCGGTCTAACAAATCTCCTTTCACAATAATGATCTCATTGATAATTTCCTCGTAAGCTGAGAAATCCTTTTCAGGATGTTCTTCCATACAAGCATAACAATCCAGGATAACATCAGTAATCAGGTAATCGATATCCTTTTTAAGGTTTTTCTTACTGGCCATATTTAGTTTTCAAAAGTTTTCATATTTAAAAATAGGAATTTTTTGTTTAAAAACAATAGTTGAACAAAAAATCTCCCTACTTATCAGCGTATTTGAAAATTTTTGAAATCCATGACCGGATGGAAGGAGTATTCAACCGATTCCACAATTGCTCTCGGGGGGCCTGTTTTACACCATTCAACAAGATTCCCGACAGAATCCGGGCTACCCTGTGCCTCAATGTATACGGACTCATCAGGCAAGTTTTTTACGTAACCAGTCAGCTTGAGATTCTTAGCCATCAGAAGTGTCGAATAACGGTATCCTACACCCTGAACCCGGCCAATGACCTTAATTTTTGCCCTGCAATCAGACTCCATATCCATCCATTAACACCGGACCAGGCCTCCGCGGCTAACGATCTGTTTTACTCCGGATTGAATCCTCCGGATTAGCTGGAGCGGCGACCATTTTTTCCGGATCACTTTTATCCTGATCAGCCTCAATCAAAACGCGAACAAAATAGACTCCATCAAGTGATACCGTTATACGACACCAGAGAACGGCCTTGTTTTGCGGTAAGGTAAATAGCAATTCTTTCGGTCGGCTCTTGATAATTTTACCGCCTGCCTTAACACAGGCGCGGTAATAACTCTCAAGAACTTCAACAGATGATATCTGCTTATCGACCTGGTTCTTACTATTCATTACTTCAATTTTCAGATCCCAGAAGGGTCCCATAACCTTTTGCCGGAACAAGGTATCCTTAACATTCCAGCTAAACTCCTGGTGATCATATTTACTATGTTGAATCCGGGTAATCACCGATTGAGGCAGGTAGTTAATACGCGGCGGCAAGGCGACTGAGTCGACAAATTTTTCATAAACGGCAACCGGTTTGGTATCGAACTGAATTTTGTTTACAAAGGGAACTTCCCTGATCAGCCTCAACCGATATGCCTTATCGCTTGAAAGCACCAGTCGTCCCCATACGTTACCGGCATCTGAAGGAATTACAAAATGGACCTGGAGCGTATCCTGATAAAACACACTACCCTTATTTTCAACAATCTGGTTCACAACAAATTCCTTAAATTTCCTTTTCTGCCGGAAGACAGAATCATAGGTGTAAGAAATCTCCCAATAATGGCCCATGGCCTGACGGTTGTTTTTTCCGGCTTCATCCCTGATATCCAGGTAATTGAAATTGTTATACTTCGACACTTTACCCGGTATTCCCTTGTAGGATTTAATATTGGGTGGTTCGGGAAAGGTCTCTGTCTGGGAAAAACCATTGATTGCAGGTGTCAGAAAGAAGGAGAAGGCCAAAAAGAATATTTTATTTTTCATGGTTGTTCTGTTAAACTTTTCGAAGAATTTTGGTCTGGATTTCACCTCCATTCAGGAGATATAACAGCGGAAGAGGGCGGTCAATGTTTTCCCGGAAAGATGGTTTGGCCTGCCATGGGGTAACCGAAAGAACGTTGGCGAGATCCATCCAGAATTGCAGCCGGGCCGCCGGGAGATTCCAGGTCATGTGCAGATGGTTGGCAGGGGCATAGTGCTTATACTCAGCCATCGAGGCAAAGTCGGGCGTAATAAAGGTATGAGGCCAGGTGGTAAATACACCAATCATGGGTAACGCCTTGGTTGTTTCGCTATTAGATGAGATACATCGGGCTTCCATAAACTGATTCTCTTTTTTTAAATTTACCGCTAAAAATATACATTTTCGGCAATCCATTTATCATATGATCCGACAGGTCATCCTAACCGAAGATGGTTCACATACCATTTTTGTCCCGGAAATGGGCGAACACTATCATTCCATTCACGGTGCAATCCAGGAGAGCCGCCATATTTTTATAAAAAACGGCTATCATTTAATGCAGGCAGATTCAATCTCAATCCTTGAAATCGGTTTCGGGACCGGTCTGAATGCCCTTCTTACTTTGTTGGAGTCAACCACTGATAACAAGACTATTAATTATGAAACCTGGGAAGCGTTTCCCCTGTCAGTAGAGGAATCCCGGCAGCTCAACTATCCGGAAATCCTGAAATCCGGGCAGGATATTTTCAATGAACTTCATAAGGCGGTATGGGGAATTGAGGTACCAATAACCTCCTTATTTGTACTGAAAAAAGTTTGGGATGATATTCGTAACTTTAATTCTGACCGGATATTCGATCTGGTCTATTTCGATGCCTTCGGGCCTGATTATCAGTCGGAATTGTGGGATACCGCGGTTTTTAGAAAAATAGGTGCATGCATGAAAAATAATTCCAGACTGGTCACCTATTCTGCCAAAGGACAGGTGCGGCGAAATCTCAGGGAAGCCGGATTCATCGTTGAGAAAGCTCCGGGACCACCGGGTAAAAGGGAGATTACCGTTGCGATTAAAATGTAATTTATGCTAACTAAAAATTCCACATCAGCATTTCTGGCCGGATTGGCAGTCATCATAGGGTTGGCATTTTTTCCGATGCCGGTTTCCGGTCAGATTGAGAATCACCTGATCCTTAAAAAACATGGCTATTTGAATAAGCTCCACTTCCTCACAGGTGATCCAATCACATTTATCCTGGAAGGCAATAAATATCCGGAAGAATCTTATATACAAGGTATTGGCACCGATTTCATCCTAGTTTCCGGGCAGGAGATCCCGATTAATAAAATTACTTTCCTGATCCGGTATCGGACTGGTTTCAATTTCGTGGGTTCCGGAAAAGCCCTCATGATCGCTTCACCGGGTTACCTGGTCATTGGAGCGATCAATGCGCTTTTTCAAGGTGCAAGTCCCGTTCCGACAGTTTCAAATCTTATTGTAGCCGGTGTATTTTTAACCGCGGGTGCGATTATCCCGGGATTTCAGGTTCGGAAATATCCTATCGGAAAAAAGTTTACGCTGAAAATTGTGCAATCCGATCCGCCCAGTTTTCCACGAAAGGCACCAATTGATTATTGATTCAATTTGCTGTGTTTTTTACCGTAAAAGAAATAGATGCAGAATCCGATAGCCATCCAGATGAAAAGCCTTAACCAGGTGTCAAGTGGAAGTGCAACCATCTGAAGGAAACAGATCGATGCACCTAAAATTGGAACCAATGGTACCCAGGGTGTTTTAAAAGGTCTGTGAAGATCAGGTCTGGATTTTCTTAATATCAGCACACTTATACATACTATTATAAAAGCGAGCAACGTGCCTATGGAAACCAGTTCCCCAAGAATGCTTATCGGAAGAATACCAGCTATGACCATTGCTACCAATCCGGTAATAATCGTACTAATATATGGAGTCTTAAACCTTGGATGAACCTTCGAAAATACCGGGGGTAACAGACCATCCTTTGACATTGTGTAAAAGATCCTTGGCTGACCAAGAAGCATTACAAGGATGACAGAGCTTAATCCGGCAATCGCTGCAATTTTTACTATTGGTCTCAGCCAGAACATCCCTTTGCCCATAGCATCAACACCCACGGCTACAGGATCTGCAACATTTAGAGCGGTATAGCTGACAATACCTGTAAGTACAATAGCAACAAGGATATAGAGAATTGTTGAAATTCCAAGTGAAGCAAGGATCCCGATCGGCATGTCCCTTTGAGGATTTTTGGCCTCCTGGGCTGCTGTTGATACAGCATCAAAACCAATATAGGCAAAGAAAATAACTCCTGCTCCGCGAAGGATCCCGCTGATTCCAAATTTTCCGAACTCTGCGCCATATGCCTTCAGCCATGCCCAGAGCGATCCGTACTCAGAGATCGGAGTAGTTTCAACTTTATTTGCAGGTATGAAGGGATGCCAGTTAATCGATTTGATAAACATGAAACCTATTGCAACAAAAAGAATGATGACCGATACTTTGGTGATTACCATGATATTATTGAAATTGGCCGATTCCCTGATACCTATTACCAGTAACGTTGACAGCAGGGCAACAATAAACATGGCAGGCAGGTTAAGCACGCAAGTAACATGAGCCAAAGAATCGACATTTATACCTGTAGCAGCAAGAGTCTGTGAAAATGAATCTGTAAGGGCTTTCCATCCCATTTCCGGTACATCTACCATTACGGTGCCGGTTGCTCCGGTAAACTGCGGGGGCAAATTGATATTAAGGTCTCTCAGAAAACTTACAACATAACCCGACCAACCAACCGAAACTGTCGAAGCCGCAAAGAGATATTCAAGAATAAGGTCCCATCCAATTATCCAGGCCAGAAATTCCCCAAGTGTGGCATACGAATATGTATAGGCACTTCCTGCTATCGGGATCATCGAAGCAAATTCAGCATAGCATAATCCGGCAAAACCACATGCCAGGCCAGAAATAATAAATGAAATAACGATTGCCGGACCGGCATACTGGGCAGCAGCCTGACCAGTTAAAACAAAAATTCCGGCACCAATAACAGCTCCGATCCCTAAAGTTGTAAGATTCATTGCTGATAAAGATCTTTTTAATCCATGGCTGTCACCTTTAGATTCCGCCATGAGTTGGTTAAAAGGCTTTAGTCTGAAAAGCTTGTTCGTCATTTCAATTGATTTTAGAATTTCCTAAAAATAGTTTATTTAATATTCGACAGGTAATGATCTTAATCAATATTATACTTCTATTTTAACCTAACCTGATTAAACAGGAAGGCATAAACCAGTGATATTTCGCGGTAGCGCCGTGAATCGTCATCTCCTTATTGATCTTCTGCAGATGCGGTGGTTCAGGATAAGCTGATTGATGTTTGATGGTACTCCGGGAACATCCTGCTGGCAGAATTGCCATCAACAGCAGATCGTACAAACTATTCTTTCTCATAGTATGTTTTCAAGATTCCCTAAAAGTGTAATTATTTATCCGGTTGAACAAATCCATCCGGATGTTGCTCAACAGAGCTACCAGGATAATTTTACTACTGTTATACCGGTACCGCCGAATCGTATGTCTTCATCTTCATAGCGGCTCACCACATCGACACCGGAGAGGTAATCGCGGATGATAACACGGAGGATTCCATCACCTTTGCCATGAAGTATCCTTAATTCTCCGGATCCCACCATAACCGCTTCATCAATGAATTCGGTGACCTTCCGCAGTGCCTCATCAGCGCGTAAACCGCGGATATCCAGGCTGGGAGAAAAAGATAGCCGGCGATTATCCATATCAACCCCGGTAAAACTTGTACCATAACTTTTCATTCCGGTAGCCTTCCGGAATTCGTTCTCAGAGACCGGCTCGGCTTGATCGGCAGAAATTGTCGTTATCATCTGCCCCATGGCAACCAGCAGACTTTTTTCCCGGGTTTCCAGAATTTCAGCAAAGATCTCTTTGTCTTTTAACCGGATCTTACTGCCAATAGCCCATGGACTTACCGGATCCTGTACCTTCACCGGAACCGGAGTCTCTTCATGCAGGATCTTCTTTCTCACCTGCCGGTTTTCACGTTCTGCTTTCTCGAGGCGTTCGGCACCCAGGGCCAGTGTTTGATCCATATCCGCCTTAACCGAGTCACGTAAAGACTCAAGGCCTTCCCTGATATCTTTAACCCGCAGTTTTTCAGCCTGTGATTCACGAATTTCCCGGATCGACCGCTCGATTTTTTTATTGATCCCGGATAAGATCTCTTCAGATTTCTGCCGGGTTTCCTGAATAATCTTCTTCCGTTCTTTTTCTGTGGAGGCAAGAGTCTCAGAATACTTTGCCAGCAATTCATCGATCTCTTTGGAGTTTTGCCTGATTTTCTGACGTTTGTTTTCCCAGTAGCGCTTATCTCTGGATATTTCCCTGAGATGTTTGTCGAATTGAATATGATTGTCGCCCACCAGTTCGGAAGCTTTTTGAATCACGTGGTCAGGCAGGCCGATATTCCGGGCAATTTCAAATGCAAATGAGCTGCCGGGTTTACCGGTTTCCAGCTCAAACAGGGGTTGCATGCGTTGCACATCATATCTCATGGCCGCATTTATTACTCCATCAGCCGAGGCAGCGTAATGTTTCAGATTGGAATAATGGGTAGTCACCACCCCGTAAGCTTCCGAAGCAGCCAATTCGCTCAGAATGGATTCAGCAATAGCTCCGCCCAGCTGGGGTTCGGTGCCCGCTCCAAATTCATCAATCATAAACAATGTCCGGGCTCCAGCCTTCTTTAGAAAAAATTTCATATGATGCAGATGCGAACTGTAGCTGCTCAAATCGTTCTCAATCGATTGTTCATCACCGATATCCAGGAAGAACTGGTCGAAAATACCGGAACTTGAACCTTCCTTAACCGGAACCAGAAAGCCACATTGAATGAGATATTGAATCAAACCGGCAGCTTTCAGGCAGACCGATTTCCCTCCCGCATTCGGTCCGGATATCAGCATGATTCTCTGCTTGTTATCCAGATGGATATTTTGTGGGACCACCTTTTTCTGTTCCGACCTGAAAACCAGATCCAGTAAAGGATGCCGGGATTGTTCCCAATGAATGATTGGATCTTCGTGTAATAAAACCTGACTGCCTTCCCACCTGATGGAAATTTTAGCTTTGGCCCGGGTAAGATCGAATCCTGCAATCACACTATTCCAATTTTCCATGTCAGGAAAATAAGGCCTGAGCTGATTAGTCAGTGCAACAAGAATCCGCGCGATTTCGCGCTGTTCGGCCATTTCCAGTTCACGCAGTTCATTGTTCATCTCTACCAGTTCGAGCGGCTCAACAAAGGCTGTGCGTCCTGTTGCAGATTCATCATGAATTAAGCCCTTGATGCGGCGCTTATGGGTAACCGGGATGGGTATAACCAGGCGGCCATCACGTATGGAGGCCTGAACGTCCTTTTCAATCCAGCCTTCACCCCGGGCCTGCTGAAGAACGGCATCCATTCTTCTGCCTATACTCGCCTGTAAATGAACCATTTCATGACGGATACGCTTAAGATCCGGTGAAGCCTGGTCTCTCACCTGCCCTATCTTATTAAAAATCTGGTCGAGTTTTTCCTGAATGAATGGAAAAGCTTTCAGTTCTTTTGATTTTCCCTTGGTTACCGGCAAAATCCCGGGCGGTTGTTTTTCGAAAAAAACTTCAATTTGCCGCACCGATCCTAATACTCTGCGTACATCGAGCCACTCAGGAACATCCAGGAAGGATCCTGGTATCCTGCCTTTCCTGATTGCATTCCGGATATCCACAGGGGCCAGTTCGGGAAAATCCGAATGGTGTAAAATGATTTCTGCAAATTCAACCACATCCTGCTGCATGGCCCTGACTTCCTGAAAATCAGACGAGGCATGCATGGATGAAGCCAATTCCTGGCCTAAAGGAGTTACACACAGGTCGACAACTTTCTGCCGGACCTGACTGAAACCGATTTTATCTTCAAATGTATCCGGATAAACCAATTTGCTATCTTTTAACTCGCCTGTAAAAATAGCAATTTGAAAGCGGTTTACGACATGTAAGGGTTGAGCACAGACAATAGGCTCGCCGGCTTGATGGGTTTAGGAATCGTAGTCAGGCAGCCAAGATCACGGCAGATTTTGTCCAGTGAGGACCCTTCAAAAGGAATAATGGCAATGATGGGAATCTGGGGAAGCCTTGAAGTGAGTAAATTAATGGAATCTTCAACGGTTGAATCATCCAATTGGGCCGATGCAATAATAGAATCAACCGGGTTATTTCTATCCAGATAGTTTAACGCTTCTTTCATGGATTTTGCCCAAAACAGGTTAACCCTGGTCTGTCTTAATATCATTTCTATATTCAGATAACCCATCTCTTCTGGCTCTATCACAAGAATTACCTTGCTGTTCCAGTTATCCGGCGGTGGCAATTCTCCTGTTTCCGACAGTTCAGAAATCAGGCCGGGCTCTACTGGTATTTCCGGAGGAGGAATTGGTATAGCCGATGCTTGTCTTCCATAAATATCAAGTAATGATTCTGATATCGGATGTTCTTCGAGTTGGCTCACGGGCAATGACACGAAGAAAGTTGAACCAACACCGAGGCTCGATTCCACCCTAACCTGGCCACCCATCAATTCGGTGAGGCCTTTGCATATAGCCAAACCCATTCCGGTTCCTCCGTATTCCTGTTGTGTACCTGTTATTACCCGACTGAAACGTTCGAAAACCATGCCCTGTTTCTCATGTGCTATCCCAATTCCGCTGTCCTGGACATAGAACAATAAAACATCGGAACTTTCTTTTTTCACCCCAAACTCAATAAAACCTGAAGTGGTAAATTTCACGGCGTTTGCCAGTAAAAGGCGCATGATCCGGTTGATCTTAACCCCATCGGCCATGACTGACCAATCTATATTTTCCCTGATTCCAGTTACCAGAAGTTGAACATCTTTTTTGCCGGATTCCAGGAGATTTTCGTTAAAATAGGAGAAAAGCTCTGCAAGAAGTCGGGTAATGGATATCCGGTGATTTTCCTGAACAACCTGACCGGCATTCAGTTTTGATATATCAATTATATCATCAATCAATTGCAGCAATGAATGTCCGCTGTTTTTGATGTGTTCAATAAATTCGTTGCGCTCCTCATTACTCACCTCCTCGTCATTCAACAAATTTGAGAATCCGATAATGGCATTCATCGGTGTGCGGATCTCATGTGACATGTTAGCCAGAAAGGCTGATTTAAGATCATCTGACTGTTCAGCACGGACTTTGGCTTCAATAAGCTTGATTTCAGTAAGTTTTAACGAAGTAATATCGTGAAATACCAGCATTTTACCCAGAACCCCACCCCGCTTGTCGAACAAAGGATTAATGTCGAGAAGGTAATAGAATACATCGCTGCCAACCTGGATTTGCAAATCCTGGTGCTTCCGCGAATAATATCTCAGGTTTTCCAGCACATCATGATAGGACTGGAAAACTGTCTCAGCAGGCTGCCCTGCGACCTTTGAGATTGAAATCCGGAATATTTTCTGGGCCGAGGAATTAATATCCAGTATGTGATTCTTACTATCCAGAACGATCAATCCGTCAATCATTCTATCTACAACGGCTCTTCGAGCAATCATAACAATATTGCTGAACCTGTTATAATAGAATGGTCGGGCACCAGACTTTCTTTTCATCCATCCATAAATCATCAGAATAGAGAACAATATTGCCAGCATCAACAGCGGCAAAACAATTTTCCAGGCTTGATATGTTGTAACTACTCCCACTTTTTCCAATTAATTCCAATAACTTCCATATACTGGAAGATTAAGGGAATATTAAATTCATTTCTTAAGGTTCAAGACTATAAGCTCATATTAAATAACAGACTCATTACTTGCGATATAAACATTTTTAATATCTTATTTTCAGAGAGAATTAACCACATTTAATACTTTCTCGGAATAAACTGCCAATAATGATGCCATTTATTTTTCTTTGCATATATGGAAAAGCATCCTTTTTTTTACCGGCACATTATTTGGGATTGGAACGGCACCTTGTTGGATGACAAGTGGCTTTGCATTGAATCGATCAGTACGTTACTGTTGGCCAGAAATCTGCCGCCCATTGATGAAGAAATATATGCGAGGATCTTCCGGTTCCCGGTTAAAGAATACTACCAGGAAGCCGGTTTTGACTTTATCCATGAGCCATTTGAAGTTCCGGCCATGGAATTCATCCGGATTTATGACAGCCGGAAGAAGGAATGCCGGCTGCACAAGGGTGCAATCACTGCTCTGGAATTATTTGCGAATATGGGGTGCACACAATATTTATTATCAGCCAGTGAAACAGGAATGCTGGAGGAAATGACCCTCCATTTTGGAATAACCCACTATTTCGAGAAAATAAAAGGACTCGACAATCATTATGCACACGGTAAAGGGGATTTGGGACTGGAATTGCTGTCAACCCTAAATGCACCTGCGGATTCAATTGTTATGATTGGAGACACCTGCCACGACAAGGAAGTTGCTGATTTATTGGGTGTTGCCTCAATTTTATGCACCAATGGCCACTTCCCGGAAGAAAGGCTGATGAATTGCGGCGCCCGTCTGATTGGGAATCTGGATGAACTGGCATCTATGATTTCAGGTATTTAATCCCTTCATGGTCAGTTGAATTCTCTTTCTTGTTGGGTCTACTTCAAGAACCTTAACCTTAACATGTTGATGAAGTTTAACCACCTCGGCAGGGTCAGTAATATATTTATCAGCCATTTGGGAAACATGCACCAGTCCGTCCTGTTTGACACCGATATCCACAAAGGCTCCAAAACGGGTGATATTGGTTACAATTCCGGGAAGCAGCATCCCCGGTTTTACATCTTCGATCTTCTGAACCTCCTGCGAAAACTCAAAAAGTTTGATTTTACCCCTCGGATCCCGGCCTGGCTTACTCAGTTCGTGGAGAATATCCATAAGCGTCGGCATTCCAATTTCAGGAGTTACATATTTTTCAGGCTTAATCATTGCCCTTTTAGCCGGATCATGAATGAGTTCGGCAACTGAACATCCGACATCAGCCGCCATCCTCTCGACCACCGGATAAGTTTCAGGGTGCACCGCACTGTCATCCAAAGGATTGACTGCACCACGAATTCTGAGAAACCCGGCAGCCTGTTCAAATGCCTTGGCTCCCAGCCGGGGAACTTTCTTCAGCGCCTCACGGCTTTTGAAAGGACCATTCTCTTTTATATAGGCAGCTACATTTTTTGCCAGGGCAGGACCCAGTCCTGAAACATAGGTAAGCAAATGGTAGCTTGATGTATTCACCTGAACTCCAACACGATTAACACAACTGATCACCACGTGATCCAGGCTTTCCTGCAGTTTTTTCTGATCCACATCATGCTGATACTGTCCAACTCCGATAGATTTCGGATCGATTTTGACCAGCTCCGCGAGTGGATCCATCAGGCGCCGGCCAATAGAAACCGATCCCCTGACGGTGACATCGTACTCCGGGAATTCCTCACGTGCAACATCTGAAGCAGAATACACCGATGCGCCGTTTTCACTCACCACATATACCTCTATTTCGCGTTCGAAACGAATATAATTTTTGATAAAATATTCCGTTTCCCGGCTTGCTGTCCCGTTACCGATAGCAATAGCATCCGTTTTATAGGCATCAACCAGTGATTTAATCTTTTTAGCAGCAATGGAAGTCTCACGTTGGGGAGGATGAGGGAAAATAGTCTCATTGTGTAAAAGGTTTCCCTGCCGGTCGAGGCAAACGACCTTGCATCCCGACCTGAATCCGGGATCGACAGCAAGGATGTTTTTTTCGCCCAGCGGTGGCATCAATAGCAGCTGCTGAAGATTATCCGCAAAAACCTTTATAGCCTCCTCATCGGCCTTGTCTTTGTATATATTCCTGTATTCCGTTTCTATGGAAGGTTCCAGCAAGCGGTTATAACTATCCTTAGCAGCCAGCCGAACCTGTTCGGCAGTAAGATTCCGTCCCCTGACCACTGAACCGTTAATCCTTTCAATTGCTTGAAATTGATCGGGTTGTATACTCACGCGCAGAAATCCCTCCCTTTCACCCCTGAAAAGGGCCATGAGCCGATGTGATGGACATTTGCGAAGTGGTTCACAGAAATCAAAATAATCAGAAAACTTGACTCCCTCCTCCTCCTTTTTCTTGACGACGGTTGAAATAACATAAGCTTCCCGGTCAAAGAGATTTCTTAAAATATTACGTACGCGCTGGTCTTCATTGATCCATTCGGCAATAATATCCCTGGCGCCATCCAACGCTTCCTCTTCGGTTGCCACCTGATCGTTCAGAAAATTTCCTGCCATAAGAATCGGATCGCCATCGCGCTGAGCCATTATTATTTTGGCCAGTGGTTCCAGTCCTTTTTCCTTAGCCTTGGTTCCCCTGGTTTTCTTTTTCGGTTTATAGGGCAAATAAAGATCATCGAGCTCTGTCATCGTATTTGCCTGTCTGATTTTTTCTTCCAGTTCGGGAGTCAGCAAACCCAGGCCGGTAATGGTTTCGATGATGGTATGCCGCCTGTCATCCATTTCAACCAGTTTTTCTGATTGCTTTTTTATATCCATCAGGGCAACCTCATCGAGGCTTCCGGTTTTCTCCTTACGATATCGGCTGATAAAAGGAATAGTAGCAGCTTCTTCCAATAAGTGAAGGGTATTCCGGACTTGCCATTGCTCAACATTCAGGTTGGAGGCGATGATCTTTACGTGGTTGTCGTTCATGGGATTAATTCGTCTGATCGTCTGACGGATAAAACACCTTTAGTTCGTTTGATACGGTTCATTATGGTTTCCAGATGCGGCCTATCCTGCACAATCAGAGTATACATACCTTCAAACTGGCCATCCTTTGATACAAGGTTCATGGATCGCATACTGACCTTCAGGTCAGATGAGATAAGGCGGCTGATTTCGTTGACTACCGATATGTTATCTTTTCCGGTAATCAGGACATTTATCGTGAATCCTCCTCCTGCTCCATGGGAGTCGGTCCAGCGCACCTTCACGATCCGGTAAGGGTAGCGCTCGATCATCTGATGGGCATTGGGGCAATTCACCCTATGGATTTTAGTTCCCTCTTTGACAGTAACAAAGCCATAAACTTCATCACCAAATATCGGATTGCAGCATTTAGGCAGTTTGTAGTCCACATTACCCAGAGTATCATCAATAACCAGGTAATCCTGTGTTTGAGAAGTGGTTTTCACAAAACTATCCACCGTTTTTATGGTCGACAGTTTCTCTTTGAGGAGCTCAGCAGGTGCTTTATCCTTGAGATATTCCCTTATCGATGCCAGATCGATTTTATTCTCTGAAAGTTGCTGGTAGAGTTCGAGTACATCCTTAAGATTCAGCCAATTAACAATCCGCTGAATCGTTGTCATATCATATTTAATTCTCCACTGGCTGAGCTTCCGCGTGAGCATTTCTTTGCCCAGATCGGCATCCTGATAATCAGCCTGTTTCAGAAATCGTTTTATCCTGGCCTTTGCTTTTGAGGTGAAAACCCAGTTTAGCCAATCTGTTTTGGGCTTTTGCTGCTGGGAAATCGTCACTTCCACCTGGTCTCCGTTGACCAGTTTATGGCGGATAGGCACCATCTGTCCATTCACCCGGGCGCCTGTGCAGTGGTAGCCCACATCGCTATGAACCGCGAAAGCAAAATCCAGTACGGTAGAACCGGCCGTTAGTTTCAGCAGATCGCCCTTGGGGGTGAAAATATAGATCTGGTCGGAATAGAGTTCAGTCTTATCCTTTGATTCTCCGGTATTGCCCGAATCCTCTGAAGTCTCCAGTGCATCGCGTATCTGGGAAAGCCATTCGACTCCTTCGGCATCGCCCTTGTTCTCCTTATATCGCCAGTGTGCGGCATGTCCCTTTTCAGCAATAGCATCCATCCGCTGCGTCCGGATCTGCACCTCCACCCAGCGTCCTTCCGGCCCGATAACGGTGGTATGCAAGGATTCGTATCCATTCAGTTTGGGAGTAGAAATCCAATCCCTTAACCGATTGGGATTGGGCTGATAAAGATCGGTTACAATGGAATAAACCTGCCAGCAATCAGCTTTTTCATTTTCCGATGGATTCCTAAGGATAACCCGGATGGCAAACAGGTCATACACTTCATCAAATTCCACCGACTGTTGAACCATTTTTCTCCAGATGGACGGAATTGATTTTGTTCTGCCCTTGATATCACACTGATAGCCCTTTGCCTGCAGCTCGCGGGTTAACGGACTGATAAAACGGGCAATATATTCATCACGATTGGATCGGGTTTCAGCCAGGCGGCGCGAAACATCCCGATAAATATCGGGCAGGAGGTACTCCATGGAGGCCTGCTCAAATTCATGCTTGATCAGGTATAAACCCAACCGATGTGCGATCGGAGCAAATAAATCGCCGGCATCGTGTGAAAGTTTCAACCGGATCTTCTCAGGCAGACCCTCGATCGAGCGGATTTCCTGCAGGCGTTCGCCGGTTTTTATCAAAATCACCCTTACATCATTTGAAATACTGAGCAGGAGCTGTATGAATTTATCGGCATGGATTTTTGTCCGGCTGGTATTTAGTCTTTCGATTTTCTTCAATCCATCGAGAATATTTAGCAGGGGTATGCCGAAATTCTCCGCTACCTGTGTAGAATTCAACCAGCCATTATTATAGGGAATCGTAAGCAAACAGGCGGCATGAGAGGTATCGCCCAAACCCAGTTCGTTGATTATTATCGGGGTTAATTCCGATAGTTTAATCCGGATTTGATTGGTTTCCGGTTCAGGAATAGTAGCCAGAAAATTGTTCAGCCATTCCTGCGCCCGTTCTGGAAGATTAACTTCCTGGGTATTCATGGTGTACCGTTTTTTATCAGCTTCAGATAAATTTCGAGAGAAACCCAGGCATCGGTTGCTGCATAAACCATTTGCGCCTCGGTGAGAGTATCAGCCTCCCAATTTGACAATTGCTGTGACTTGGAAATCCGGAAGCCCAAAACGATCGCAGCCATTTTCTTGACCCCGATATTTTCGATTCCGTAATTCTTAACGATATCCTGAAGGTCGATAAATCCTTTTGTTTGATGCGGATAGACAGCCTTTAATGCCCTGATGTCCTCATGGATTGCAGCACCTATTTTCAATAGGCTGGCCTGCGTCAGCAATAGCTCTAGCCCTGGGGAATGGCCCAGTTTATTCATCCGGAATAAAAAAGCCTCTTTGCGTGTAGCAAGCTGCAGCAGTGAAACCGGATTCAGTTTCCCCTTTTTAAAAGTAGGCCTGGTTTCGGTATCGAAACCAACAATTTTAGAGAACGACAACCTGTGGATAGCTTCAGCAGCTTCCGTCGGGTTGGAAATAACATGAATAGTACCTTCAAAACTCTTCAGGGGTAATGAGTTCAATTCATCATGCTCGATATGACTGGCGAAATTCATAAAATGATCATGGTTAACCGGTCCAAATATATCCGTTTTATTCTTTTTCACCGATCCATTGCAGGAATCCGTCAGACCAGCCTATCCATTTTTGTTCAAACATATCATCCAGAACACGGGCAACTTTATCAGGATCCGCCATAACTTTAACATTTAATTCCTGTACCGTATGGGGCCCGGATTGAATGATTTCACGGATCTGACCAGCTATCAGATCATGATCATACCGGTTGAGAGGTTTGTCCTCGCTTTCCATGCAAACATCACACTGTCCACACCGGAATGGATCTTTTTCGCCAAAATACATCAGAAGCATCTGGCTTCGGCATCGGTGATCTTCTGTGGCATAATGGATCATGGTATCCATGCGCGTCCTGGTTAATGCTTCCTGTTCATCATATTCCTTTTTCGGAAACAACAATGATTTATCAGTCAGACGTTCAGCAGTAAAAATAATCTGCGGGGTCTTTTTGGGCTTAATGTAATATAAAATGCCCATGTTGTTGAGGGTGGATAAAACCGTAACGATGGTTTGAACCGGCGCCTTTGCTTTAGCCGCCAGGTTATATTCATCGATCCTGACAAAATCAGAAAACATTCCGGAATAAACACGGAGAAGGAGTTTTATCACACCATCGTACCCCTCATTGACTATTTGAAATTTGTACAATTCATCGCGGTCGACCCGGAAATGTACACGTGCAGGGAGGTTAATATCTTCCGTAAGCTCAAGATATCCTGCCCGTTCCAAGTGTTTTAGAGCATGAAACGCTACGAGCGAGTGAAAGCTGAATTTAGAACAGAAGTCCATCAGGTCGAAATCAAAAACCTGATTTTTTCCGGAGCCTGGCACAACCTCAAAAAAATTGCCCAGAGCCTGATATACCCTGCGTATCACATCGATATCAGGAAATCGTACCAGGTGGCTTTTCTCGATGGATAGTTTATCGGCCGGCTGATATAGCAATACCGCATAAGCTTTTTTCCCATCGCGGCCTGCCCTCCCTGCTTCCTGAAAATAGGCCTCGGGAGAGTCAGGCAAGTCCATATGGATCACAACCCTTACGTCCGGTTTATCGATTCCCATGCCGAAAGCGTTGGTAGCCACCATAATCCTGACCTTACCACGGGTCCATTCCTCCTGCCGCAGTTTGCGTTCCTTCTGATCCAGACCGGCATGGTAGAATTGCGATGAAATCCCCTGCTTAGTCAGGAATTCAGCAATTTCCCGGGTTTTCTGCCGATTTCGGGCATAAATTATTCCGCACCCTTTTTGTTTATTCAGAATTCTTAGCAGATAGGTGGTTTTATCTTCTGTTTTTCTAACCAGGTATATGAGATTTTTTCGTTCAAAAGTTTGCCGAATCGTATTCTTTTCCCGGAAATGCAGTTTCTCCTGGATATCATCGGCAACGGTAGGAGTAGCCGTTGCAGTTAATGCCAGAACCGGAATTCCCGGCAAGTATTCCCTTATATTAGCAATTTGCAGATAGGACGGGCGGAAATCATATCCCCACTGGGAGATACAATGCGCCTCATCAACTGCAATTAGATTCACCTTCATGCTTTCGAGCCGTTTCAGAAACAGATCGGTCGATAACCGCTCAGGAGAAAGGTATAAAAACTTATAATCTCCATATATACAGTTATCTAACGCGATATCAAGCTCGAATTTGGAAAGACCTGAGTGGATGGCCACGGCACGGATATTTCTCGACTTAAGGTTCTCAACCTGGTCCTGCATCAGGGATATGAGAGGAGTGATCACCAGGCAGATTCCATCCCGTGCCAGGGCAGGAACCTGGAATGTTATTGATTTGCCACCGCCCGTAGGCATTAAGGCCAGGGTATCCTTGTCCTGCATGACAGAGCGTATGATTTCCTCCTGCAATGACCGGAAGCCGGTGTAGCCCCAGTATTGCGACAGTATTTTCCGAAAGGTCTCCAATTCAGTAAGAAATTTGTAATTTAGCACAAATTTAGCAGAACAAAAATCTCCGATATGTCATTTGTTTCAGATAAAGTTGAATTTGAAGGTTTAACCTTCGATGATGTTTTGTTAATACCGGCATATTCAGAAATCCTGCCACGCGAGGTGGATATTTCGACACGGTTCACCCAGAAAATTCTTTTAAACACTCCTATAGTATCCGCTGCGATGGATACCGTAACAGAAGCAGCGATGGCCATGGCCATTGCACGGGAAGGGGGAATTGGCGTCATCCACAAGAACATGTCGATCGAAAAGCAAGCCCGGCAGGTAGTGTCGGTAAAGCGTGCAGAAAACGGAATGATCATGGATCCGGTCACTATTCATCCGGAACAAACTGTCGGAGATGCCCGCCAACTGATGAAGGAATTCAGGATTGGTGGAATTCCGGTCGTCAATGACCAGCATGTATTGGTCGGTATCGTTACCAACCGCGATCTCCGTTTTGAAAAGGGCGGCAGCCGACAGATCTGTGAGGTAATGACCAAAGATAATCTGATTACCACATCCGAAACAGCTAATCTGGATACTGCCGCTGATATCCTGCAGAAGAATAAGATCGAAAAGCTTCCGGTTGTAGATAAAAATTACAAACTGATCGGCCTCCTGACTTATAAAGATCTGACTATAACCAAAGACCGGCCAAATGCGTGCAAGGATGAGCGCGGACGGTTACGGGTAGCTGCAGCCGTAGGGATTGCCGCCAACACGCTTGACCGGATTGCTGCACTCGTTGGTGCAGGAGTGGATGCCATTGTAATTGATACGGCACATGGCCATACGAAACCAGTCATCGAAATTCTGAAAAGAGCCAAAGCCAGATTCCCCGAATTCGAATTTATAGCCGGAAACATTGGAACCGGCGAAGCTGCAAAAGCTCTCTTAAAGGCAGGTGCTGCTGCTGTA
Source organism: Porphyromonadaceae bacterium (assembly GCA_007280905.1). Taxonomy (GTDB): domain Bacteria; phylum Bacteroidota; class Bacteroidia; order Bacteroidales; family UBA12481; genus UBA12481. Next base: position 28,872 of record QYQM01000099.1, read on the forward strand.
AAAGTGGGAATCGGACCCGGTTCCATCTGCACAACCCGGATCATTGCCGGCGTGGGAGTTCCTCAGTTGAGTGCTATTTATGAAGTAGCCAAAGCCTTACGAAACGATGATATTCCGGTTATCGCCGATGGCGGAATCCGGTATTCCGGGGATATTGTGAAAGCATTAGCCGCTGGAGCCGATTCAGTTATGACAGGATCCCTTTTTGCAGGTACGGAGGAATCTCCGGGAGAAACCATCATCTATCAGGGCCGTAAATTCAAATCTTACCGAGGCATGGGATCTATCGAGGCCATGAATAAAGGCTCGAAAGACCGTTATTTCCAAGATATTGAAGAGGATATCAACAAATTGGTTCCGGAAGGAATTGCCGCCCGCGTGCCGTATAAAGGCACCCTAAATGAGGTTATTTATCAGATGGTTGGCGGATTACGCGCCGGCATGGGTTATTGTGGTACCAATAATATCAAAGAACTCCAAAAGGCCAGGTTCGTGAGGATAACAAACAGCGGTATCGTTGAGGGTCATCCCCATGATGTGACGATAACGCGGGAATCACCTAATTATTCGAGGGAAGCATAATTCCTATACCAAACGAATATGTGAAACGTTCTATACAGGCATTTCTTATAAACCAGTAAATAATTATGAAGTACAGTTCTTGCTTACGTGCCGTATTTGCAGTTATGCTGCTTTTACCCGGTGTAACAGCTTTCAATCAGGAAACCGTTCTGATGACCATCGGTGATAAACCAGTCTATGACAGCGAGTTTACCCGAATACTGAATAAAAACAAGAATAATCTTTCCGGCCAGAAGCTTACTCTTCAGGAGTCTCTCGACATGTTTGTCAACTTTAAACTTAAAGTAAGGGAAGCTGAAGCTCAGGGGCTCGACACAACCGCTTCATTTAAAAAAGAACTGGCCAGCAACCGGGAGCAACTGGCCAAGCCATACCTGATGGATCAGGAAGTAACCGATGAACTCATAAAAGAGGCATACGAACGCGGCAAATGGGAAGTCCGCGCCAGTCATATCCTGATTGGTGTTAAACAAGACGCTCCTGCCGGGGATACCCTTCTGGCCTATCGCAAGGCCATGGCCATTCACGACAGGTTAATCAAAGGCGAAAAATTTGAAGATGTTGCCAAGGAAGTCAGTGATGATATCTCGGCTTCTACCAATGGTGGCGATATTGGATATATGCCTGTTCTTCAGGTTGTTTATCCGTTCGAAACCGCTATTTTCACGATGAAAATCGGTGAACTTTCCATGCCGGTCCGTACCCAGTTCGGATATCATATTATACGGGTCACTGATAAAAAGCCGGCCCGTGGAAAAATCCATATTGCAACCATCTGGAAGGCATTCAATTACACAACGACCGACGAAGAAAAGGCTCAGGCAAAAGAAGAAATCCAAAATATTTACCTCCAGATCAAGTCGGGTGCTGATTTTAACGACCTCGCCCGGAAATACTCAGATGACCGTACCATGGCTATCCGCGGTGATGCCGGCTTCTGGATCGGACCCAATCAGAAAGAACCTGCTTTTGACCAGGCAGCTTATGGATTAAAAAATCCCGGCGATATTACCGAACCGGTGGAAACGACTTTAGGATGGTTTATTATACGGCTTCTTGAGAAAAAAGCCCCGGATACCTGGGAAGAGGCAAAGTCTGTTTTATCCAACCAGATCTCGAGAGATATACGTTCTCGAAAAAGTGAGCAGGTAGTAGTCGACAAGCTTAAGAAAGAGTATAATTATCAATTAAACACTCAAAATCTTGAAGAATTCTACCGTTTGGTTGATCCTTCAATTTTTGAGGGCAGATGGGACGCAAACCCGGCTTTGCAAAAGGTGGGAGTGCTTTTCACACTCGGCAATATCACCGTCCTTCAAAATGAATTCGCCAAATATCTGGCCCTTAACATGAAGAAAGGTACTGTAAGGACTATTGCAGAATTTGTGGATGGAAAATTCAATGAATTCGCCAAAGCCAGGATACTGGAATTCGAAAAAACCCAGCTCGATCGTAAATATCCCGAATTCCGTGACCTGTACCATGAATTCCGCGATGGCAATCTGCTTTTCGAAATAATTGATAAAATGGTATGGTCGAAAGCATCACGGGATACTATCGGCCTGGTTGCCTTCTTCAATGCAAATCAATCGAAATATATGTGGCCGCAAAGGCTTGATGCAGTTATTGTTTTTGCAAAAGGCGAAAACAACCTCCAGAAAATGGTTGCGGAATATCGCTCAGCCTTACTGAAGAAATGTAAGGACGGCTGCGATGGGGTTACTGTTCAGAATACCCTTGCTGAAGTGACTGCACGATTCTCCGGCAATAGTTTTGAAGTGGAAGACAAATTATTCGCAAAAGGCGACAATTGGATGGTTGATCAGGTTAAATGGAAACCCGGTGCTTCCGATATCATCAATGAACAGGACGCAAAAGTATTTGTTTGGATCAATAAGCTGATTGATGCAAAACCGAAAAAACTGGATGATATTCGTGGTCAGGTTACCGCTGATTACCAGGATAATCTCGAAAAAGAATGGATTAAAGTTTTGAGAGAGAAGTATCCCGTTAAAATCAATCAGGATGTGTTATCCAAGATTAAACTCTAATACCAGTCTGATCAACCTCATTATTCTGGTAATTCTTATACCGGTTTTTACCTCATGCAGTTCTCATCCTAAACGGAAAAATGAGAATCCGATTGCCCGTGCATACGGTAACTATCTGTATAAAAGTGATATTCAGGGATTGCTACCCACCGAAACTACTCCTGAAGATAGTTCCCGACTGGTAAAATCGTATATTGCATTGTGGATGAAGAAGAAAGCAGTGGTTAATAAGGCCGAATTCAACCTTACTGAGGCTCAAAAAAACATTGAAAATCTGCTGGATGAATATCGCACTTCACTTCTCACCTATGAATATGAGAAACAGATGGTTGAACAAAAGCTTGATACCGTTTTGAGCGATAGCGAAGTTCAAACCTATTACTACCAGTATAAGCAGAATTTTCTTTTGCAGGATCCCATTATAAAAGGCGTTTATTTCAGGATATTGAGAAGTTCAAGTCGTCTCCGGGAATTTCGCGACCTGGCTCATTCTTACGGCGACTTGGCATATAAAAGATTGGTGGATTTGGGGGCTCAGGTTGCAGAATACACCGAATCCTTTGAAGAAAACTGGCTCTCCTTCCCGCTCCTGATGCAAAAAATGCCGGGCACCGTACAGGATCCAAAACTGTTTCTGCAGCGGTATAAATATCTTGAAGCTGAAGATGACCATTATTTTCATTTTGCAAGGATCATTGATTATAAATTACCCGGCGAATCAGCTCCGCTCGATTTTGTAACACAGGAAATCCGGGATGTCTTGCTCAACAAACGCAAAATGGACTTTCTCAAACAATTGGAAGAATCAATTTATAATGAAGCCGTTATACAAAACGATGTCGAAGTATATGAAAAATAGAATAACCTGCTCACTGTCTGTGTTAAAAGTCCTTGTTCTGCCGGTATTCCTTGTTGTGCTGGGCCTGCCGAAATCGCTCGAGGCTCAGGTAATCGGACAAAATGATACACTGGTTCTCGACAGAGTTGTTGCTGTTGTGGGAAAATACCCTATTCTGCAATCGGATATTGAGAATCAGTTAATAGAATTAAAACGCCAGGGAGTTGCCATTCCCGGCGATCCCAAATGCTATAGTCTTGATTCATTGCTGGTTAGTAAACTACTCATTATTCAGGCAGAGATTGATAGTGTGATGGTCACCGATGAGGATGTTCAAAGGACCGTGGATTTAAAAATGCAGCAATTTATCATGGAGGCAGGATCGCAGGAAAATCTGGAGAATTATTTCAAAAAACCGCTGCTGGAAATCAAGCAAGATCTCTTCAAGCCTCAGAAAGACCAGATGATTGCTCAGAAAATGGATGGGGAGATCACCAATAAAGTGGCAGTAACCCCTTCGGAAGTTCAGAAGTACTTTAAGCAGATTCCGGCCGCACAAATTCCTTTACGGCCCGCAGCTATGGAGATCCGTGAAATTGTTCTCAAACCGGAAGTATCTGAACAGGAAATTACCAGGGTTCAGAACCGGTTAAAGGAATTCAGGGATCGCATTCAAAAGGGTGAAAGTTTCACTACCCTGGCTGTACTCTATTCAGAGGACAAGGGTTCAGCTCCACGCGGCGGTGTATTGGGGATGACCCCCCGAAGCCAGCTGGTACCTGAATTTGCAGCTGTTGCCTTTAATCTCAAAGGCAATGAATTATCCAGGGTGGTAAAAACAGAATATGGCTATCATATTATGCAATTGATTGATCGCCGCGGTGATGTGATAAACGTGAAGCATATCCTTTTATCGCCAAAACCGACGATCGAAGAAAAAATGGCCATCCGCCAACGGCTGGATAGTATAGCCCAGTTTATCAGGGAAAATAAGATCAGCTTTGAAGATGCCGCTTTGAAATACAGTTCAGCAAAAGACACCCGTGCCAATGGTGGGCTGCTGGTTAACACAGGTAATCCTCAGGACCCGAACTCTCAGAACGTCAACACCACATGGTTCGAACCTCAGGAGCTGAGTCCCGAAGTATTTAATGCCGTTAAGAACCTGAAAGTCGGTGAAATATCAAAAATTATTGAAACACAGGACGATAGCAATTCGGTGGTTTATAAAATTCTCTCGGTAAAATCGAACAAACCTGCACACAAGGCAGATCTTAAGCAGGACTATCAATATTTGCAATCCCTGGCACTTAACAATAAGAAGCAGAAGGAACTGAACGATTGGGTAGAAAAAAAACAACAGTCTATGTATATCCGGATTGACAGCGATTTCCAGGGATGCCAGTTTGAACATAAAGGATGGGTGAAGTAAAATGGGTGATAAAGAAGCAGTTGACAAGTTAAAGAGCTCATACGAGCAATTTTTTAATGAGATCCGCAAAATAATTATTGGCCAGGATCAGGTTGTTGAGGAGGTTTTAGTTAGTATTTTCAGCCGTGGTCACTGTTTGCTTGTTGGCGTTCCGGGACTGGCTAAAACTTTGCTGGTCACAACAATATCTAAAATTCTCGGGTTGGATTTCAAAAGAATTCAATTTACCCCGGATCTGATGCCATCTGATATTATCGGAACAGAGATTCTCGATTCGAACCGGCAATTCAAGTTTGTTAAGGGGCCCTTGTTTGCCCATATGATCCTTGCCGACGAGATCAACCGGACACCACCCAAAACACAGTCTGCCCTATTGGAAGCCATGCAGGAGAAATCCGTCACGTCAGGAGGTATCCGTCATATTTTGCCGGAACCTTTCTTTGTGTTGGCTACTCAGAACCCGATTGAGCAGGAAGGTACCTATCCCCTGCCAGAAGCACAGCTCGACCGGTTCATGCTGAATATTCTGCTTGATTATCCGGCTTTTGAAGATGAAATCACGATTGTCAAGAGAACAACTTCCGATATTGAAGCTACACTTAATCAGGTTATTTCGAAGGAAGAAATCTTGTTTTATCAGAATTTAATCCGCCGTGTGCCCGTGAATCACAGCGTTATTGAATGGGCCGTTAACCTCACTTCCAAAACCCGTCCGACCAGTCCTCTTGTACATCCGATGGCCAAGGAAAACCTGGTTTGGGGTGCAGGCCCGAGAGCATCCCAATTTCTGATTATCGGGGCAAAGACCCACGCGGTGTTAAAAGGAAAATATTCACCCGATATCGAGGATGTCAGGGCCATTGCTCCGGCAATCCTGCGCCACCGGATTATCAGAAACTACAAAGCAGAAGCCCGGGGAATTTCGGTCGAAGATATTATCAATGAGATGCTGGCATAAACTGAGCATCATGGCAGCATTTGCGCTGTCATCATCCCTGGCCGGCCTGTCCCAGGAAACCCGTATCGTTGATTTCGGCGCTGATGTGATCTCTGTTGATCCCTCCATCGGCAACGGGATCAAACGCCTTCTTGGAAATGTCAGGATGTCGCATAAAAATCTGACACTCACCTGTGACAGTGCCTATCTTGATGAAACAATCAATCAATTCAAGGGATTCAGCAGGGTTCATATTATTAAGGCAGATACGCTGCACGTTTATGCTCAGAAATTAGACTACAATGGTCAGACAGAACTTGCACGACTCGAAGGCAATGTATTAATGGACAATGGGAAAGAGACCCTTAAGGCTCCCAGGCTCGATTATAACATGAAAGATGAGACGGCAGTGTATTACGGCGGTGGTCAGATCATCGACAGTTTGAATACCGTGGAGAGTTTCTGGGGATATTATTTTTTAAAGCTGAATGAATTCGTTTTCAAAGAGAACGTTACGCTCACCAATCCCGATAATACGCTGTTTACTGACAGCCTCCGTTATAATTCTGAAAGTGAAACCATGTCGTTTGAAGGTCCGAGTGAGATTTTCAGCGATACCAATTATATTGCCTGCAACCGCGGTTATTATGATTCGAGAAACAGGACTTCATCTTTTTCGAAGAACGTGTTTATGCAGGCCAAACAGCAGCTGCTCCGCACTGACAGTCTGATTTACAATCAGGCAGACAGTACCACGGAAGCCTTCTGTAACATCGTTTTGAAAGATACGGTAGAGAACATGATCATTCAGGGTGATCATCTTTTTTATGAGGAAACCAAAAACCGCTTTCAGGTTACAGAGGATGTTATGTATATCATGACCGGGGAAAAAGACAGCCTGTTTCTCCACTCGGATACACTGATATCATCACGGGAGGATGTGAGCAAATCCAGGCGCATTCAAGCCTTCCCGCATGTCCAGTTTTATCGGACAGATATCCAGGGACGGTGTGATTCATTGGATTACCTGGTTGTGGACAGCTTGATTCTATTATTCAAGGCGCCGGTTATCTGGCAGGATAACAATCAGTTAACTGCCGATACACTGGGAATTCGTTTGGGCAAAAAAGGAATTGACCGAATGGAAATGAGGAGTGGTGGGTTTATGAGCACCCGTGAAGACAGCACGATGTATAATCAGATTAAGGGTAAGGAAATAACCGGATTTTTTCAGTCCGACCAGCTTCATCATGTTGAGGTAACGGGCAACGGGGAATCTCTGTTTTATCCGAAGGACGGGTTACAGATAATTGGGCAGAATAAAGCTTTAAGCAGCAATATCCGGATTTATTTCGCCGATGGAAAGATTGACCGGATAGCGTTTATTACCGACCCGGATTCAAAGCTTACCCCGCTGAAAGACTTAGGAGTCAATGATTTGTATTTGGAAGGATTTAAGTGGTTAGATGAAAAGAGACCCAAGACCCGCGACGATATACGGGTGTGGAAATAAAACAGGCACTTCTCGGTGCCTGCTCAATTTTTAATATTCTTCCTCATTAAAGAAGAAATCGTCTTTGCTCGGATAATCAGGCCAGATATCTTCTATGCTTTCATAGATTTCACCTTCGTCCTCAATTTCCTGCAAATTCTCGATCACTTCGAGGGGTGCTCCGGAGCGGATACCAAAATCGATGAGTTCATCTTTGGTCGCTGGCCAGGGAGCATCTTCCAGTTTGGAGGCTAATTCAAGTGTCCAATACATATCTGTAGATTATTAGGGGCTAATTTTCCGCAAATGTAAATTATTTCCCATAATATGCAATAGGTCAACAAAATTGTTGATAACTAGCCAATAAGGTGACTATTTGGCTTATCGCTTTCGATATGTCCATCGAGCAAGCGTATGATTCTTTGTGCCCGCTGTGCAATATCCTCTTCATGGGTTACCACGATAATAGTATTGCCCAGTTCATGGATATCACTGATGAGCTTCATGATGTCGACTGAAGTTTTGGAATCCAGGTTACCGGTTGGTTCATCAGCCAGAATAATGGAAGGATTATTGACCAAAGCCCTTGCAACGGCAACACGCTGACGCTGACCACCGGAAAGTTCATTTGGTTTATGGGTAACGCGGTCGGACAGACCAACCTTATCCAGTACTTCAAGCCCCCGTACACGACGTTCATGCTTGGGTACACCGCCATATATCAATGGAAGGATCACATTTTCAAGGGCATCATATCTCGGCAGGAGGTTGAAGGTCTGGAAAATAAAACCGATTTCCTTATTCCGGATCACAGCCAGTTCATCATCTACCATCTGACTGACATCGGTGCCATTCAGAAAATAATGGCCGCTGGTGGGCGTATCCAAAGCACCAAGAATATTCATCAGGGTTGATTTCCCCGACCCCGAAGGCCCCATGACGGCAACATATTCACCCTTTTTTATCACCAGATCTATTCCGCGCAATGCTTCAACGATCTGGGATCCGACCATGTAATTTTTTACCAATCCCTTAAGGGAAATCATTTGTTCCATAATTAAAGCGGTTTGGGTACAAAAATATCTGGTAAATCAGGATTCCAGACCACATTGCGGAATTATTAACAATATTTAACAAAGCCAACGATAACTGCTAAATTCGTCCGCCATGGATACCTTACTACAAACAGATATCAAGTTTTTACCCGGAGTTGGGCCCCGGCGTGCTGAAATGCTATTTAACGAGCTCGGCGTGAGCACTTTCGAGGATTTGCTCAGGCATTATCCTTACAAATACACTGATCGCACACGATTCTATACCATCAGCGAGATTAATTCAGATCAGGCTTTTATCCAGGTGCGCGGGAAGATCACCACCATGAACATGGTCGGGAAAAGGCCGAAGCAACGGTTAACTGCCCGTTTTGAAGACTCTACCGGATCCATTGAGATCATCTGGTTTCAGGGCATTAAATGGGTTCAGCAAACATTGAAATTCGGGGTTGAATATGTGATTTTTGGAAAACCGGCCTATTTTAACGGCAAATTTTCCATCATGCATCCGGAGATGGAGGAATCCGCTAAAACGGAGCAGGTTGCCTATCCTTACACCTACCAGGCAGCCTACCCCACTACCGAAAAAATGAAAAGCAATTTTCTGACTTCAAGGGTGATCCATAAATTACAATATCAGCTTTTACAGAAAGTTTACGGAAAAATCCCGGAAACAATTCCTGCATCCCTGCTGAATTACCTGAAATTTCCGGGGATAAACGATACGATCCTGAATATCCATTTCCCAAAAGATCAGGAAACTTTAAAAAAGGCCCGTTACCGGTTAAAATTTGAAGAGTTTTTTCAGATCCAGCTCGGACTGCTCCGGCAGAAAAACTGGAAAAACCGGAAGATTAAGGGGTTTGTATTCCCACGGATCGGCGATCTTTTCAATCTGTTTTATGCCGGGAATCTTCCATTTGAAATGACCGGAGCCCAGAAAAGGGTGATGAGGGAGATCCGCAAAGATCTTGGATCGGGTTTACAGATGAACCGGCTGCTTCAGGGGGATGTAGGCAGCGGAAAAACCTTGGTGGCCTTGCTGAGCATGCTGATAGCCCTGGATAACGGTTACCAGGTCTGTTTGATGGCACCCACAGAAATATTGGCCCAGCAGCACTACCAAACCTTTACCCGGATGCTGGACAACCTGCCAATCCATGTGAGGCTGCTCACCGGTTCAACAAAAACCAGCCATCGCTCCTCCCTGCATGAGGAGTTGCGTGAAGGGGAACTGGATATTCTGATCGGTACACATGCATTGATAGAAGATACCGTTCAGTTTAAAAACCTCGGTCTGGTTGTGATCGACGAGCAGCACCGGTTTGGGGTGGCTCAGCGTGCCAGGCTGTGGGAAAAGGCCGATGGCATTTTGCCGCATATTCTGGTGATGACTGCCACACCGATTCCAAGAACCCTGGCCATGACACTTTACGGGGATCTGGACATCTCCGTAATCGATGAATTACCGCCTGGCCGAAAACCGATTCAGACGGTTCACTATTTTGATTCCAAACGGCTGGTAGTGTTTGAATTTCTGAGAAAACAGATAGCCCAGGGCCGCCAGGTATATATTGTGTACCCATTGATTCAGGAGTCGGAAAAACTGGATTTTAAGAACTTATACGATGGCTACGAGAGCATTACGCGTGCCTTTCCGGCTCCGGAATATGCTGTATCCGTTCTGCATGGCCAGATGAAGCCCGAGGAAAAGGCTAAAGCGATGGACTATTTCGTGAAAGGGATCACCAAAATTATGGTTTCTACCACGGTTATCGAAGTGGGGGTTGATGTGCCCAATGCTTCGGTAATGATGATTGAAAGCGCCGAGCGGTTCGGTCTGAGCCAGTTGCATCAGCTTCGGGGCCGGGTGGGCCGGGGAGCCGATCAGTCATTTTGCATCCTGATGAGCGGATTCAAATTATCAAAGGAGGCCAAAACCCGGATTGATACGATGACCAGAACCAACGACGGCTTTGAGATCGCAGAGGTTGACATGAAACTGAGAGGACCGGGCGATCTCGAAGGCACGCAGCAGAGCGGCGTTCCCTTTAACCTTTCTATCGCCAATCTGATCACCGACACCAAAATTCTGGAACATGCACGGCGCGTAGCACAGGAAGTCCTGGAAAAAGATCCCCTGCTGGAATCTTCAGAAAATCAACTTCTTGTTGAGCAGTTAGCGAAGCAGAAGAGGGAGATTAAGGATTGGAGCCGAATATCGTAGAGACGCATAATTGCGTCTCTCTCTGTAGACGCATAATTGCGTCTACAGAATGCTTTGGAGTAGCGTTAAGAGGTCCCCGCTTTCCGGGGGGATGACAAGGTTAAAATTAATACAATTCAACCGTTTTGGTATATTTTTGGGTGCCAAAAAATTGAGCTATGATAAAAAAGATACTCCCATTTGCCTACATAATCCTCTGGTTTATAGTTCCTGGGATTTCTTTAGCAAAAGATGGTTATCACCGCAATCCGGATGTGGATATCATTCATTATTGCTTTCGTATCTACCTGAACGACAGTACTGACCGCATTGAAGGATCGGCCGGAATCACTTTTAACCTGGCTAAAAAAACCAGGATTTTGGAGCTTGATCTGGTTGGGAAAAACAGCAAGGGCAGCGGAATGGTTATTGATCGGATAGAATCTGGAACTCACCTGTTAACGTATCAGCATGAGAATAACCGGATTGAAATTGAAATTCCTGATACCCTGAAAACTCCGGGAACCTTTACTCTTTCAGTTAATTATTCAGGCATTCCGGCAGACGGCCTGATCATTTCGAAGAACAAATTCGGCGAGCGCACCTTCTTTGGTGATAACTGGCCTGACCGTGCCCGAAACTGGCTGCCCTGTGTGGATCATCCTTCTGATAAAGCCACCGTAGAGTTTATCGTCTCAGCTCCGGAGAAGTACAAGGTGGTCAGTAACGGTTTGCTGATTGCAGGATTTCCCGTTATACCTGCAAATAGTACGCGCAACTGGGTGACCCATTGGAAGGAAGACGTTCCGGTTCCAACCAAGGTGATGGTAATCGGTGCCGCTGATTTCGCGTGGGAAACAGTGGGCCTCTCGAAGGGTATCCCGATCCAGAGCTGGGTTTATGCACAGGATCGCGAGCCGGGTTTTATCGATTATAAACCAGCTCTCGATATAGTAAACTATTACCAGGATCTGATCGGGCCATACTCCTATGAAAAGCTGGCAAATGTGCAATCCAGAACAATATTTGGAGGGATGGAAAATTCAGGATGTATCTTTTATTATGAAGGTTCCATTACCGGGAAAAACCAACTTCACAGTTTATTGGCTCACGAGATTGCTCATCAATGGTTTGGAGATGCAGTAACTGAAAACGACTGGCACCATATCTGGATCAGTGAAGGGTTTGCCACGTACCTGGAAGCCTGCTATGCCGACTCACTGATTCCGGACCGTAAATTGGATGCCAGTATGGCGGATATGCGGAAATCTGTCATCGAGTATTATGAAAAGACCCATAAGCCGGTGATTGATACCACCATCAGGAATTATATGGATCTGCTCAACACTAATTCCTATCAGAAAGGTGCCTGGGTTTTGCATATGCTGAGGCAGGAGCTCGGTGACAAAGTATTCTGGACCGGGATTCGCAATTTCTATGCTGCCTATCGGGATAAAAATGCCATGACATCTGATTTACAATCGGTTATGGAAGAAGCATCCGGTCGGTCGCTCAGAGATTTCTTTTTTCAATGGCTTGACATTCCGGGTCAGCCGGTCATCCAGTGGTCATGGACCTATAATAAAAAGAAAAGCCGGGTAGAAATCGATGTGGAGCAAACCCAGAGCCAACACAACTTTGTATTTAAACTTCCTTTAGAACTCTGCGGTGCGCCTTCCGTCGCCGATCCGGCAAAACCCGGTAAATCAGCTTACTATCAGGTTCCCATCACCGAAAAGAAGGTACACGTCACCTTACCGGTTTATTTTCCAATCAGGGAAATCCGTCTCGATCCAAAAATACAACTCCTTTTCCAGGGAAAAATGGTCACCAGATAGAAGAATTGGCATGATTTATGATGATATTTAAATATCTATATATATGACTTTTAATTATCTGAAAACACAAACAACTAGAATACAATAAATTAGATATAATGAAAAAATCATTTTTGGCGATCCTGGTGTTCTTGTCAGCCGCTTTAGGTAGTGTTGCCGGAGTACCGGTTAATCAGCCGGCGGCGGTCAATTCGAAGCCTATTTATCTGACCAAGAGCGAATTCATCAAGCGCGTGATGGATTATGAAAAGAATAAGACGGAGTGGGTTTACAAGGGAGACAAGCCGGCCATCATAGATTTTTATGCTGACTGGTGCGGACCGTGTAAAAAAGTTGCCCCGGTACTTGAAGAACTTGCAGGGACCTACGCAGGCAAAGTTTATATTTACAAGGTAAACATTGACAAAGAGCCTGAGCTTGCGGGTTTGTTCGGAGTGAGGAATATTCCTACCTTCCTGATTATCCCGATGAAAGGCAAACCTCAGATCTCTTCGGGTGCCAGTGCCAATTTCGACGAGAACAAAACCCGTTTCAAACAAATCATCGATGATGTTTTGTTGAAATAAGTCGAACAAAACTATTCATTCAGATACTTCAGGAGCTCTGGTTCATTGAGGATCTTAACCAGCCTGTTATGAAAGGAAATCAGTCCCTCATCCTCAAGTTCTCCAAGAGCCCGGGCTACTGACGGCCGGGCAACCCCGAAAAGGTCAGCTAGTTCCTGCTGGCTTCCGGGAATTCTGATATTCCCGCCTGCATCCGGTTTCAGACCAATCAGATAATGAGCAATTTTCCCTTTTATGGTTTTAAAGGATAAGAACTTAATCTTTTTTGAGAGGAACTGCGCCTTTGATCCGACCAGGTTCAGGTAATTCATCTGGATGGTCTCATTCATTCGCAGCAATTTGAGAAACTCCCCCCGATACATGACCAGCAATTTAACCGGTTCATTCGCCAAAACATCCACCGGAAACCGGTTTTCATCACCAAAGAGGAAAGCACCGGCAAGAGGCTTTGGGGCCGCAACATCTTCAATCTTTATAATATGACCGGAAAAATCAGTCATCTCTCCCCTTGCCGATCCTTGCAGCAATATCATCAGGCGATTAACCTCATCTCCCTGAATGGCCAATACCTCATCCTTATCATAGGATTTTATCTGGAATTGCAGTTTCTCAAAAAGTTCTAACAAGACTTCTGGCGAAACTCCTTTTAAAATAGGACATTGGGAAGCATTCTCAATCCAATCCATATCATGCTGGTCATTGTAACAATTGTAACAATTTCTAACCAGAAAGAGGATAGATTTGCTGAAAAATAAGAGAAAAATGAAAAGAGAGATTATAACCATCGACGAAGATTTATGCAACGGCTGCGGATTATGTGTTCCAAACTGCCACGAAGGCGCATTACAGATAATTGACGGCAAGGCACGTCTGGTAAGTGACCTCATGTGCGACGGGCTTGGAGCCTGCATCGGGCATTGTCCCGAAGGAGCCATTACCATAGAAGAGCGCGAAGCTGAACCGTACGATGAGATCGAAGTGATGCAGCAGATGAACGGCAAAGGAACCCATGCAAAGGAGGAACAGCACAAGCATAACAATCACAACAATCCTGAGCAGAATGGTCATCATGGCCACTCACACGCGGCCGAAGAAAGCGCCGGTGGCTGCGGATGCGCCGGATCCAAGACCCAAACTTTCACACCAATTCCCGCATCAGAGCCTGTGTCAAACCGGCATCTTGCCTCTGCACTCACACACTGGCCAGTGCAGATGCATCTGATCAATCCCAGGGCCGGTCATTTCCAGGGATCGCATTTATTGCTGGCTGCTGATTGCACCGCTTTCAGTTTGGGCAGCTTTCACCCCAATTTCCTGCACGGCAAAGCTTTAGCCATCGCTTGTCCGAAACTCGATTCCAACCGGGAAGTTTATATTGAAAAACTTAAGATATTAATTGATGAAAGTCAAATCGATATGCTCACCGTAATGATTATGGAAGTTCCCTGCTGCTCAGGACTGCTGCAAATGGCTGAATTAGCTCTTTCGCAGTGCAGCCGGCAGATTCCTGTGAAACTGATAATCATTTCTGTAGACGGGCAGATCAAGCAGGAGAAGTGGCATAAAGTAGCGTGAGGACGTGAGGACGTAGAGACGGATGATCATCCGTCTCTACAAAATTTAGCTAATTTCGTAGGATAATAAATCCTTTGGGTATGAAGTCAGCTCGATCTGTTGCCAGGGTTAACTGCAAAATTCTGTTTTCTCTCATTATCGCTCATCTATCATTTATTCAGAGTTTTTCACAGGATTTTGGAGGATTTAGACCAGGAATTAACTGGCAGCAGATCAATACCCCCACAATTCGGGTGATCTTTCCGAAAGGACTGGAATCCCAGGCCAACAGGGTGGCCAATAACATCCTCTATTTAAGCAAGAATAACCGGACCAGTATCGGTCCGTTATCGAAAAAACTCGATCTGATCCTGAATAATCAGGGGATAATCTCGAATGGATATGTAACTCTGATGCCTTTCAAATCTGAGTTTTATACCACTCCTATGCAGGACGGCTTCGCCCTCGGAACCAGTCCCTGGCTCGATTTGCTCTCGGTTCATGAATACCGGCATGCATTGCAATATATCAATATGCGGCAGGGATTTACCAAAATACTCTGGTGGTTGACCGGAGAAGCAGGCTGGGCCACATTAATCAACCTCACTACCCCTGCCTGGTTTTTCGAAGGTGATGCCGTCGCCACCGAAACGGCCCTCACCAACCAGGGCCGCGGCCGCATGCCATCTTTCCTTCAACAATATAAAAGTATCCTGCTGAATGACAGGAAATACAGTTACATGAAGGCCCGCAACGGTTCCTACAGGGATATTGTTCCAAATGAATACGAGTTGGGTTATCTCCTCTGCAGTTATGGCAGGGAGAAGTACGGCAATGATCTATGGACCAAAGTTATCAGACAGACTGCAAGAATGAAGGGTACCATTTATCCTTTTTCGGATGCCGTAATGGCCAATACCGGTATGAGTACCCGAAAGTTTTACAACAAGGCCTTTTGGGACTATAAAGAAACCTGGATTGAAGAAATCCGGCAAGCCGGCATAACCCCGGTTACCCCCATGTCTACCCCGTCGAAAACGGTCACAGATTATCGTTTTCCGGTTTATTTAACGGATGGAGAACTCCTGGTTTACAAAGAAAGCTATAAAGAGATCGGCGCCATCTACCGGGTTACTCCGGACGGGAAAGAAGTTAGGCTTTGCACCACAGGAATCTCTTTGGATCCCTATTTTACTGCATCAGGAAACCAGATAACCTGGACCGAAGTCACCTGGGATGAACGATATTCATCACAAAATTATTCCGACGTAGTAATCTATCATACAGATCTATGCAAGAAAATTTATCTGACACGGAACCAACGTTATTTCTCGCCTGCTCTTTCTCCCGATGGCACCCGGATTGTTGTGGTTCAGATCGATTCTGTCAATAATTGCCGCCTGAAAATCCTTGACAGCCAGACCGGAGCCATAATTTCAACATTGCCAAATCAGCAGAACCTCTATTATACCTATCCAAAATGGGATACCGATGGGAACAGCATCATCAGTTCAGCAAGAACTCCAGCGGGTAGCATGCTTATTATTAAGCAGTCGATGTCAACCGGGGCACTAACCAAACTATCCGGCGAGTATAATCAGATTATTGGTGAGGTGCTGGTTACACCGGAATCCATTCTGTTTACCTCCGGTTTTAGCGGGATCAATAACATTTATTCTCTTTCGCGATCAGGTGGCATGATCAAGAAGTTAACCGGCTCCAAATTCGGCGCCTATTATCCGGCGATCAGTCCGGATAAGAAGAGGCTGGTTTATTCGGATTTTGATATTAAGGGGTACGGATTGGTATCAGCATCAATGGACTCGTTATTGTGGAAACGGGTCACACCTGTTCCGCAGAACAAAATGAAAATGTTTGATTTCAGCTATTTTCAAGATGAGGGAGGCAACATACTCGATAAAATACCCGATCAGAAAATGGAAACCAGCCCTTACCGACAGTGGCCGCAATCATTCCGGATTCACAGCTGGACCATTTCACCCGGTTTTTATTCATCCGGGATCAACCTGATTTCCGACAATATCCTGAATAGTCTCCATGTCGAAGGGGGATTCAACTATTACTACAATGAGGCAGCACCGGGATTCGACGCCAAAGTTCAGTACGGAGGCCTGTATCCGGTTCTGTCAGCCGGTATCTCAAGATACTACCGCCATCAGGATTTTCTCGATGTAATCCTGGGAATCGAGACGGTCCGGCCAATCTCTCTCGACAATCAGTTAGCACTGGAGGTACAGGTACCTCTGGACTTTACAAAAGGCGAAAACTATCGTCTGGCTGACATCCGCCTGGGATATAATTTCATATCCATCAAAGACCTGTCGGCAGGATACAATGCAACTCCGAATCTTTCCATGGTTAGCGCAATTGAAGGTAAAGCCAGGTTTACCAGTGTTAAGAAAAAGGCCTTGCAAAACATCGCAACGCCATTCGGAATGAGTTTGGAGTTGTCCGCAAATCAATCAGTCGGTTTTATCTATGCCGCGCAATATCAGGCCATCGGCGATTTTGCCATGCGGGGCTTTGCACCCAATCATAACCTGGTTTTTAGTGCCGGATGGAAATATGAACCGGACAAGCATCTCTACCATTTCATGGATCTTTTCCTGTATCCGAGAGGCTACAACATTCCGCGGTATGACTGGATGTTTACGTTCCAGAGCGCGTACCATTTACCGCTGTTATATCCTGATTTTGGGTTTTGGGGTATCTTTTACTGTTCACGGGTTCGTGCCGATATTTTTGCTGATTATGGATATGCTTCGATTCCAGCCAGTTTTAATAATAATTCAAATGGAATCTTTGCATCGATTGGTTCTGAACTAATTTTTGATACCCGTTGGTTTAATCTCGCGGATATTCCATTGGGAATAAGGTTTTCTTTACTTTTAACACCTGATTTCGAAGAACCTTTAAGGAGGACGAGGTTTGAGTTTGTGGTGCCGATAATAAGACTATAAGACTATAAGACTATAAGACAGACGGCAAAATCGAAGCCTTGTCAAACCGGCGAAGGCCGGGGCTCCTTCACGCTTTATCGGGTTCCGCTAAACCGACAACCGATAACTGATAACCCATAACCAACAAACCATCACAACAATCACAACCAACCTGCAACTGACAACTGACAACTGATAACTGACAACCGATAACATTATGAAAATATTCCAGGTAGATGCATTCACCAACAGGTTGTTCAGCGGAAATCCCGCGGCGGTGGTGCCTTTGGATGAGTGGTTAGATGATGAAACCATGCAGCGGATTGCGATGGAGAACAATCTGGCCGAAACAGCCTTTTTTGTTCCGCAGGGAGAAGGATTTCATATCCGTTGGTTTACCCCGAAGGTTGAAGTGGACCTGTGCGGTCATGCCACATTGGCCACGGCACATGTGCTATATAACCACCTGGGGTTCAACGGATCCGAATTAAAGTTTTTATCGAGAAGCGGACCGTTGAGGGTATTTCGCGAAGGGAAACGGTATGTCCTTGATTTTCCTGCAGATGAGTATGACCCTGCAGAAATGCCTGAAGGCATGCTCGAAGCCATTGGCGGAAAAGAACCGATGTTTTGCTACCTGGGTAAGACAGATTATTTGCTGATTTATGAAAAGCAGTCCGACATTGAGAACATGAAACCTGATTTCGTTCAACTCGGTAAAGTTAAAGCACGCGGAGTCATTGTATCTGCTCCCGGAGATTGGGTGGATATTGTATCCCGGTTTTTCGGCCCCCAGGTAGGCATCAACGAAGATCCGGTGACCGGATCAGCTCATACCACGCTCATTCCATACTGGAGCAGGCAATTAGCAAAAGCCGAATTAACAGCGCGTCAATTATCGCAACGGGGCGGAGATATTTACTGCCGCAACCGGGGAAACAGAGTTGAAATTGGCGGCGAAGCCATCACTTACCTTGAAGGTCAATTAATAATATGCTAATGATCTAATATGCTAATATGCTAATGGACAGCACTTTTGCAAATTAGCATATTAGCATATTAACAAATTAGCACATCAATGAAAGCAAAGTTATTTAAGGGTCCTGAAAAGGAGTTTTTGCTGGGAATAAGTGTCACTCTGGCACTGTTGCAATTAGGATTATTGCTGGTTATGCCGTTTTTGGCGGTTTTTGGGGAAGGGCTGGACGGCAACACTCCCGGACTGGTGGGATTTTCCATTGGGGTTTTTGGGCTCACGCAAGCATTCCTTCAGATCCCCTACGGCAACTGGAGTGATCGGTATGGTCGAAAAAAAATGATCATTATCGGTCTATCGATCAACGCTTTTGGACTAATTATCGGTTTTCTTGCACAAAATATCTGGATGCTGATCATAGCGCGGGCCATTCAGGGAGCAGGGGCTATTGGTACGGTTCTGTTTGCCTGGATTGGCGACCGGATTGAACCGGAACGACGCAGCCGTGCAATGGCTTATCCGGGAATCTTTGTAGGAATAGCCAGTATCGTGTCGTTTATTGTAGGTCCTGTTTTACATCGGTTCATGACTGTCAACGCTGTTTTTCTTGCGATATTTATTCTGGTAATCGGCGTAATCATTTATATACAGATCACTTTACCGGCTCATATTCCAAAAAACCGTTCAGAGATTAAAAGGAAAGACATTCTTTTGGTATTCAAACAACGAAAAGTATGGGGATACCTGATGGCAGGTGTTATGATGAATTATGTACTCACTTCATTTTTCTTCCTGATCCCGGTTCACCTCGATCTCCTAGGTAAAACACACCTGAACTGGCTGATTTTCGTTCCAACAACAATTACAGCACTTGCCTTTCTCCGAATGAGCAGTATCATGGCCGACCGGGGCAAACTAACTACCGTTTTGGTTTCCGGTTTTTCACTGTTATTAGCCAGTATGGCCGTTCTGCTGGTATTTAACATAACTCTTATTAGCTTGATAATCAGTGCATTTTTCTTTATGGCAGGATTTATGTCCCTGAATACTACCCTTCCCGCTGCCGTAACACTATTGACAGGCAGCGAGATACGAGGAACTGTAACCGGGGTATACAGCACCTTTCAGAATGTCGGATCATTTGTTGGAAGCACACTCACCGGAGTTCTTTTCGGTATCAGGCACAATATTCCCGTGCTGGTCGAAGGGGGTTTGCTTGTCCTGGTTATTACGGTGCTTGCGACGACGAAGAGGAGATAAAGGCTCGGGTTTAAATGAAGGAAGAAGTAGGAATTTATAGTCCCGCAGTATGTAGCCATACGGCCCTAAATAGAATAACTTGTATCATTGCGCACACCCGCACCCACACCCACTTCCCCTCTTCTTTTTTGAGCGGAAGCCTTGTCATCCCCGCGAAGGCGGGGATGACAATGTCGTGGGTGGAAAGAGAAAGGGAGTGTGAGTGGGTGTGGGTAACACCGTTCACCTGATCCCGCAGAATTTTGCCAGGGTTACATAAGAGTCCCGCAGTATGTAGCCAAACGGTCCTAAATAGAATAACTTGTATATCATTGACAATGTGAACTTTAAAAACGAGTTATATAAGAGACCAACCTCCCGAAAACGGGCAGCGGTTCTGTGTAATCTGAATTATTCACGCTCAAATCTTCTTACCTGATGGGTTGCGCAATCCGCTCAGCCAAATTCTCAGCCAGTGACGGATCCGGTACAGGCTCAACAACTGATGATAGGCGCGGCCTGGGAATGACATTCGCCTACCGGTCGGCCAACCTGTAGATACTTTTCGTATATTTGGGCATGATTGGAAAACGAGAAATATTATCCAGAATTAAACAAATTGTCAATAGCACTGAGCCATTGGCAACGGTTATATTGTATGGGTCATTTGCTCGGGGTGACAATAAAAAATATTCAGATTTATAAGAATGTTAAGCGTGAAGGGGTTTTATTATAACTGGAAACATTGATGATTTGATCAATTATAGAATCAGTCGGGCCTTTGAGACTTTAAAAGAAGCAGAAAAGATGCTTGAAAATGAGTTCTGGAATGCCTCAATAGAATTTATTATGCTTGCTTTTATTCTGTTAGTGGCTTGTTGTTGAAGTAAGGGGTTGATACCTCAACTCATAAGGGAGTGAGGCAATTGTTTGGATTGCACTTTGTTCAACCAGGACTTGTTTCACGCGAGTCCGGGAAATTTTTCTCAGATTTATATGACAGACGGTAAACTGGTGATTATGACGATTACGTATTGTATGATAAAGAGACAGCAAATAGTCTATTGTTGAACTAAACCGCCTCTCGGCGGTGATCTCGCAAAGTGCTACCTTTCACCCTCTTAACTTAACATTTTTGTATCATGGAAAAAAAGCACATTACGAGAGCGTTTGTTCCGGGAGATGCAGATTCGCAATTACAGTACCCGGACCATTCACAATTACCTGTCATCCATTGCCAGGATTTCACTTCGCTACGGGATATCTCCTGCTAAGTTGTCTGTTGACCAGATTAAAACCTATTTACAGGAAAAGATCGATGCCGGCAAGTTTTCTCCCTCGGCTGTAAACCAATTAATCAGTGCCCTGAAAATCCTTTTTGTGGATGTATTGGGGCGAAAATGGGAAGATTTCTGCATTAAGCAAGCTCGCAGGGAGAAACGACTTCCTGTAGTGTTTTCAAAGGAGGAGATTGAGCGGTTGCTTGATGTGACCAGCAATCTCAAACACAAGGCCATCCTCTGCCTGACCTATAGTGCGGGGTTGAGAAAATCGGAAGTGCTCAACCTTCGCATCGGTGACATTGATTCGGACCGCATGCAGGTTCTGATACGTTCTGGAAAGGGCAAGAAAACCCGTTATTCCTTATTAGGCCAGCGGACACTGGATCTGCTTCGCGAGTACTATCGCAAATACCGGCCGCACGAATTTCTTTTCCCCGGGCAAATACTCAGTAAGCCTCTCTCAGAAAGAACAGTGGAAGTGG
>QYQM01000080.1 GCA_007280905.1 Porphyromonadaceae bacterium
GATTCAGGAGTTTTATAATCGTTGTCGAATGTGCCATAATAGGCAAACGGTTTATTGAATTCGGCAACAAAGTATACTTTCCCCAGTCCGGCGCTTTTTACTCCTTCAATCCGGTAATTATTTAAAATCTTTAGCTCCGAGAGATCCTCGGAGGAATTGGCCCCGATCTGATGTCCCAAGTCTAAGATGACTCTGGAATTTTCAGCTTTCGGAAAAGTATAACGATGAAATCCTGCTCTTAGGGTTGATGTCAGTTCAACTTTAATGTTATCGTCTTTTAACAGGACTGAATAGTACCCCGGAGTAGCAATCTCGTCGGCATGGTTAAATCTTGACCGGTACCCTTCCTCCGGATTTTCCAATGACCCGGGAAGAGTTTGCAGTTTATTTCCAACCGTTGGCATTAGCAGGACATCTCCCCCGCTCACCATTCCGGTACCACTCCAGTGCGTATGGCTGAAACCCATGATAGAACTTTCGGAATAAATATATCCGGCACAATAAGTCCAACCCTCCGTGTTTATATCAGGACTTAAATGAACCATTGCAAATGGAAGGGATGCCCCGGGAAAAGTATGACCAAAAAAATCGGTCCCGATAAATGGGTTTACATAATCTACCGGATTTCCGGATTGCGCACTTGCTGAGTTGTGCATTCCCATTCCAAACACAAAGCATAGGATAAATAACCGGATGAATAAACTTCTCATAATGTTAATTTGTATCAATTAATTCAAAGTCTGCAAATTCAAATAGTACAGAAAAATCAGGATTGAGCAAAGAATCTTCAAGTTCTATTTTTTCAAACTGAATGAATCAATGAGTTTATTCTCAAAATTAGTTGCTTTATAGGTCAACCCATTACCATTGATTTGCAAATATTGGTAAAGATGACCTTCTGTATTCCGGATTGCAGCATAAGGTTCGTCTGTAATCTCATGATTATTTGTTGGAATTCCCACCGAGATGACATAAGCGGTTCCATCATTGTACGAAGAAACAACCTGTCCACCCTTCATTGGTTTTGAGCGCATGTAGTAATGGATATGACCTCCAAGTACCATATCCACATGGTATTTATCGAAGATGGGCACCCAGGCTTTTTGAATATTCAAATAGGGTTCTTCCCAGTTGTAAGGAGGAAAATGGAACATCGTAAACTTCCAGGTAGCATCTGTATTGGCGAGTTGCGCTTCGATCCATGAAGATTGCGCTTCAATAGGTGACGTAGCGTCGATCATCAGGAACAATGCATTTTTATACCTGAAGGAATAAGTGTGTTCTTTTTCTACACTGTCAGGCCCATTCTTCGGATAACTAAATAGCTCCCGGTACATCAATGCTCCTAAACCACTCCTGTTGTCATGATTTCCAAGTACTGACATGAGCGGCTTACGGCAAATAACCTCTTTAGAGTATTCAAAAAGATCGTCCCACTGATCACGATGCAAGCCATCGCTAACCATGTCTCCGGCAATAGAATAAAATGCGGCATCAGGATGAGACTTTTCAGCTTTAATAAATAATTCTCCAAATTTGGAGGAATAATGAGTATCGCCAAACCAGATGAATGAAAATTGATCATTATCAGCCTGAGTGGTAAAAGTGTACTTTTCAGGCCAATCTGTTTGCGGGACAATCTGGTACTCATAAGTGGTTCCGGGTTTTAAATCTCTGAGTTCGGCGGTAAATCGATTTATAAAACGATCGTTCATCAAAACACGATCTTCCATCCTGTATTTCCCGGCTTTAACAGTATACTCCTGTGTACCCCTTTTTTTCCTGTATTTTACCATTCCGTTTGCAACAGTTGTATCTGTACGCCACTGGATATCAATTCCCGTTGAAGGATCGGAACTCCAGGTTAACAGAGCTTGATCAGGCGTTTGGGATGATGGATAAGAAGTTGTCCGGAAAGCACCGATTAAATGGGTTTCAACCGCCCGCCCCCTGACAGTGGTCAACAGTTTTTGCCCTCTCAATTCATCCGGAACCTCGGTCAATATTAATTCGTCCCAGTCGTGATAAGTGAAAGCGCCAATATTCATAACACCCACATATTGATTTTCAGGAAAGAAATTGCTGAGTTTTAATTGATCACTTTTATTCCTGGGTGCTACAGATACAAAATAGTGAAGTCCGAAATTTTCAAAACCATTGATTCCCAATCCGACTCTTCCTGCTTCAAACGATTTTTGCCACACCTCGTATGAGGTTTGTTCGTTCTTCACAATCAGGTCCGTTTTAATGAAGCCTTTTCCGGTAAGCCAGAACGGCATTTTTTTTTGTTCATTGCTACGCATTACCGAAACAACCACCGGAACATTTACATCGAACATCCAGTGCTTCGAGGAGAGAATCTGCAACTCATCTTTTGAAAACAACGACATTACCTTAACATCATCCAATTCCGACAACTCTTTGACATTCATTGTCTTATACAAATTTTCAATGACCTTGTCCATTACAGATTTTACCGTATTATCCGTATTTTTTAGATTTGGCTTTGTCTTCCAACTAGCATCCGGTCCAAATCGGGTATGATATTGCTTATGATCCAGTTTGTTGTATTCCGGATAATGATAGATCATCCGGTTTGTCACCAGAAACAATACGCTGGAAATCACCAAAGTTGCAATTGCGGTGATCCATAATCGTTTGTATAGCGGCTTGTAGTTAGGATCTTCAGTGGTAATAACCGTTTCCTCATCCCGGGGCAGCAAGAGAACCAGTGCTGTTGCGATAATTGCATTGACAAAAATCACCCATTCGGTTAGTAAACGACTGGGATGCCACCCTGTTAAAGCCCTTTCGAAATTGGCGACAACCATTATCCAAAGGAGGATCAGGAAGATAAGCTGTCCTTTGGCCAGCGGGCTTTTGGGAATAATGGAAAGTGGCGATCGATAGTGGCGCACCGTGATAATGATGCAAATAATCACTAACAGGGCCCATGTGAGGTTAAACCATCCTGATGGGGTCATGTGCAGGAAGTCAAAACCCGGCAGCCTGCCCAGTAAAGGAAGATCCCATGCAGCCGGAGCTGTTACCGTTGTTCCGTCAGCCTGAGTAATTGTAGTTTTCCATACCGTTGGATTCAATTGCCCGCTCCAGACATCCACGTTTTTAAATACATTGAAATAGGTTAATCCAAGTAAAATAAACAAAACGGAAAAAGCCCTGGTCCATCTGCCTTTTGTTTGGATCGAAATGTGATCGTTATCAGGTTGTAATTTGATTCTTGAGGCTAAAAATCCGAGTGCAACAGCAATGCCAATGCCGTTAACAAATCCATAGGTTTGCTCAAGAAAACTGTGCCAGTTCTGTCCTTGCCAATTTGCCCAGGTTGATGTAATTGCATTAAACTCCGCACTTCCGGGCAAAATCCCTTTAGCTTCTATTATTCCGGAGCTTCCAAACGACATCATGAATTGTTTAAGCCACTGCATTCCTGCGAATCCAAGTCCGCCTATTGTTCCGCTAATGAGAGATGCTACCGCAACGGGGCGAAGATTATTTCGCCACAACCACATACTGGTTCCAACAAGTACCCCGGTAATACCTGCCCAGTCGTCGGATCGGGGCGGTGTCATGCGAATTCCGCCATATTGTGCAAACAAAAGGCTGCCCAGAACAGGGAATACTAAAAATGCCAAAAGCCATCCGCCGCCCATATAAACGAATAATGAAGCGCCGTTTCTGAATTTTCCGAAGAATAAGAAATAAGCAGTGATTCCAAGTATTAATCCGATAACCCAGCCAATATGTTGAGGATAATCGCCGAACCACTGAGGCCAGTTATTGAGCAAATTCGATGCCTCAAAGGCTTGACGACCCGTTTCAGGGTCAATATACATAGGATCGCCCTGCAGATAAGTTAAAGCCGACGCAAGTTTATTTTCGAACCCAACAGTTCTGAGAAGTAACTGAATTGTCCAGCCAGAAATAGCTCCGCCAACCGCAAAAACAGGAAGATATATTCGGTCTCTTATTCCACGACGCTCATACAGGTCGTACACTCCTGCTCCTAAAAGTGCAAAAAAGGCTGGCAGATAGTCAGCGTCGAACCAGAATAGCGGGTTTTTATGACGGGATAAGGTATCATCAAAATTTGCACCTTCCTGCAACAACCTTGCTATAGGATCTTCTATGAGGTTTAATAACAGCCAGGCACCAAATATAAACAAGAGAGGCTTAAAAATATTCATGATTTGTTGCCGGTTAGCTGCAGCAGCAAATGCGGTACCTGCCCCGCCCAGCGCAGCCCATAAAAATCCGATATAAAAAATCGAGGCGTAACCAAACCATTGTGATATAGCATGCCCGCTTTCTGAGTAAGAGAGAACCTGCATATATGATTGCGAACCTCCAAAACCCCATCCCAGGGCGCCGAAAAAAGCGAAATAGGGAACTCTTTGCCGCCAGTCTTCCCTGCCTGAAAGGAGTGCTACCGTGATTGCTGCAAGGCAGCCGGCAAATGCGGCTCCATACTCATGGCCAAAATTGCCCCTGATACCCCAGCCAATGGAAAGAGACAGGCCGATCAGGAATACAGATCCTGTTCGGAAGATTGGATTAAGTTTAGTTGTCTGAATCATAATATGATTAAAGAACTTTTATGCACAGGTCTTCCTTGCGATCCCTGGGTGGTAGGCAAAATATGTACCTACTTTCCAACTACCGGCTCACTGATCACTCCCAAATAGCGACCGATCCAGTAAGGCAACAGCCAGATATCTCCTGCACTATTCTCAGAAGTTCCGCCGTCGTTGCCATCCAGATCGAACAGGTTTGAATTATGCCGGGCAATCCGCAGTTCATCCGGCGGCAGAACTTCTTTAATGGTTTGGTGCCTGAAATTCGGTTCAATCATTTCAATATCTTTTCGTTGACTATTTTTTACGGTCCAGTTGATCAAATCCAGCGGATACTCTTGCAGGTATCCTATGGCTTCTTTCAAATCAATTTCTTTTGCACCTGTTAGAGCAGTCATAATATTCCAGGCGCCTTCTTTCTCAGGTCTTTCTATTTCCCAATGGTCAATAATCGCTTCCTTAAATTTTGCTTTCAAGGTATCGTTAAATGCATAACGGTACAAACCCCAATAGCCGCAGTAGTACATTTCATCATCAGAATGGTTCCATCCTTCTGACAACATTTTACTCCAATCATCGGCATCTTCAGGAGCACGACCGATTTCTTTCATTGGCCGCATCAGATTTTCAAGATAACCATGCTTAATCATAAGGTAAAATGCCGCCTCTTTGTATTTTTCTTTTTTCGTAAAATGATAAGCGGTTTGTAACATGGCTATAATATTGGATGAATTAATTTTGCGGTCGCCAACCATTTTAGGACGGGCATTCACATAATCAGGGTGCCATTTTCCCCACAAAGTTGGTTTCCCGTTCCAGTCAATCATGTAAAAGTTGTTTTTAACTACATGTGACATCAATGTGTCAATCAGCATAATTGCCTTATTACGTGTTTCAGGTTCTTCAACGAGTTCAGCAATCGCCCCAAAAGCAAAAATATGGCCAATAGCTTCATCGCTGCTTGTAGTTGATTTCCAATCCCATTCCGGATCATCAGCCCTTCGCCAGGCTTTGTCAGCAAATTTATACCCCCGCCTTTCGAATGACCGTGACGGAAAACCCGGTATCGAATTAATGGAATATAGCCGTTCCATAGCATCAAGCGATTCGCGGATGTTTTGCAATGCTTCGTCTGATTTGGTCACGGCATAACGGAATGTTTCCCCTGCCAGATACATCGATGTCCATAATCCGTCATTATCCGAATCTTCCATGCTTCCCGTGGTCACATCTCCGTTTACCATATTTGAAACAGTGGCATTAAAACCGGTCCGGATATGACGATCGCGAACCTGCTTTTCAAAAAACATGGCCTTTTCAAGTAACGTCACCTCTTTAAAACAGATTTTTCCCAACCCCTTATTCGTCAGAATTATTACAGAGTTTTCGGGCCCTTTGGAGATATGGACAACTGTGTCAGAAGGGATCCATCGTTGCGAGGCGTAATAGTCAAATTTTCCGTCTTTGCGAAGCATCATTGCCCCCCAGGTAGAGCCGAACCAAATATTGCCATCGATTTCACTGATTGCAGTTAATTCAGTCCAGGGCATTTTTCTGTGAATATTGCCGATCTGCTTTTTAGTTTTTAAATCAATTTCGAAATATCCGTCCGAAGTTCCTGCAATCAATTTATCGGATGTAATTCCCATGCAAGTGAGGGTCTTGTTATACACAATTTTTTCAAGCTCCTTTTTCCCTGGAGAAAAAACAGTGATTGTTTCTTTACCAAGAATCCAGAAAACATTATTCGATGTATCGAATTTGATTTCTTTTATCTCATCTCCCGGGCCGGCTCCTTCCCATAATATCTCTGAATTTTTCAAAAGATTGAGTTTCATTCCGTCGGAAATCAGAAACACGAAATCTTTTCCCCCGGCAAAGATTTTTGCACCGGGCATCGTGTGCCTTGAATACAGTTTACCGGCCCAGGCATTGCTAAACACAGCTTTATCATCGATATAAACCAACTGATTCTGATAAACTCCAATTCCGGATATTTTCTTATCCGATGTTTGTCTGTCCTGGACATCCGTAACAAGTGTTCCGGGAAACAAAAACTGCCCATCGCGTAACCGTAATAATCCTTTTGATGAAAATATCTGTATATAGCCGTTTCTGTCGGAGACAACCGTATTTAGTTTAACACTTGCATCAGAAACATTGTACTTTATGCTATAATCCTGGATAAATGATTTGTCCTGATGCTGCTGTGTAACTTGCCTGTCATTTTCAGTCGCACACGAAATAACTGAGAATACCAACGCCAAACGGGCAATCCATTGTAATGTATTTTTCATTGTAATTGTTTTAATATCCCAACATTTTTGTTCCATGACCGGTTTATATCAACAAAAAGGGTGCTGTCAGATAAAACAACAGCACCCTTTGCAATGCTATATTAGTTCTATAAAATAATTATTGCAACAACCACATTTTAGAAAATTCATCATCAACAGCAGGTGTCAAAGTAGCAACACCCTTATCATAAGCATTTTTATTCTGACCCAGCTCATTTCCCGGATAACGAAAGCGCAGGGGGAATGTGTAAGTGCTTAATAGCCCATTTTTGAAAATATCCGGTAGCTTAGTTCTGCGCAGATCCAGGTAAGCTTCCGTGGCGACTGAAAAGAGTGCTATCCATTTCTGTTCAGCAATTTTAGCCAGTTTACCAGCAGCATCACCTGGTAAAGCAATAACTGACTGTGCTAAATAGGCAGAAATATCCTCATCACTCACTCCCCAGCGTGCCATAGAAAATTTGATACCAGTTCTGTAATAGGTGTCAGCATTCCCGGAAATTAATCCTTTAGCTGCTGCTTCAGCAAGGATAAACTGTACTTCATCTTTGTTCATAATCTGAGCTCTAAGCAAGGCATGAGCGTTTTTCTGGAACAATTTCGAATACATTGATACTTTAAAATTACCATAAGTACCTCCGGCCGAAGTATTCCAATGACCATTCCCATTTTTAAAATCACCATTCATACCAGCAATAAAACCGGCATACACCTTATCTACGTCAAGAATATTCGGAACCTGGGCAGCCATAACCGGGTTGGTCAGATCAACATATTCCCAAGTGGAGGAATAAGTGAATCCATTCGGATCGGTTGTTTCAAAAGTAACGCCATTTTTTTCAGCATCATAAGTCCAGGGAAATTCAATAGGAGCAAACCATACCTTCATACGCGGATCGTTTAATGTTGTCATTCTATCGACTAAGGATTTGCAAGGTCTTCTTCTTTCGAATTCACCACCACTGCCCCAATTATTAGAACCGCCTACCCAGGAGTTGACAGAAGTGGTCCCAACATAAGCGATTGATGCATCCTTATCCGCATCATCTGAAAATATTGGTAATGCAGCCACAGCAGCAATTTTTGAACCGGCATCGGACATTTTTACCGAAGCACGCATTAACAAACGAAGTTTTAGTGAGTTGCAGAATTTCAGCCATTGAGTTTTATCTCCGCTGAACATCAGGTCATAAGTAGGGCTAACTGTTTCTGTTCCACTCGAAATCAATGCACTGGCATCGTCAAGTTCTTTTAAAAGACCAGTATAGATGTCAGATTGTTTGTCATAAACAGGGTAAAGGATTCCTTCGCGACCTTTTAAGGCTTCACTGTAATATACATCTCCGTAGAAATCGGTCATAAACGAAAACAGCAGAACCCTGAATGTGGTAAAGATTCCAACATGAGTTTGTGAACCTCTTGCATCGGCTAATTTAATTGAAGCATCAACCAATTTCAGAATATTCATAGCGCCATACATGCCATCATCAAGACTTTTAAATCCCGAATAATAATTGTCTCCACCCTGAAAATTCCGCATGGTGAACTGAACTGCACCGGGAAGCTTAGTGGAACCCCAACCCCTATCTTGATAAAAGAGAGTGGTTTGCTTAATAATCGACGATAACAGGTAAGGATCATTCAACGACTCCACAGCATCTTTTTGCTGCTTTAAATCGTTTTGCCGTAAATCATCTTTGCTACAGGAAACAATGCCTGTAAACAAAATGATTGCGAATGTTTTTGTCAGATATGATTTCATATTATTTATTTTTTTTTATTAGGAATGTCAGGAATTAAAAATCAAAAACAAGTCTGAATCCAAGAGAACGGATACTTGGCATTGTTGCCCTGAGAACACCCTGATCTGTACCTACTCCGGCGAATGCAGATTCGGGGTCTTCGTTGCGGCCTGAAGCATTCCATTGGAAGACGTTTCTGCCAATCAATGACATGTTCACATTATTGATCCTGATTTTACTCGTAAGGGAATTGGGCAGCGTGTAAGTAAGAGAAACTTCTCTCAATTTGAAGTTGGTCGCATCAAAGGTTCTGGTAGATGAGAAATTCCAAATAACGTCACCATAACTATTGTAGGGGAACTGATAAAATGTATTATTCGGGTCGGCACCATTGACGATGTAATCGGCATCAGTAGCATCTGCCGGATCTCCCGTATAATTCGGATTCAGGAATACACCCTTCGCATAGCTGGCATCGTGGAATTCAGAACGTTGGCCATCGTTATTGGCGTTGATATTTTCGTAGATACTTGAACCTTCAGCAGGCCAGGCCATGCCACCATGTTCAGCATCACGACCACCATTCCACCAGGGGTTGTCCGGGCCTGAACCTAAAGTAGTAAAAGACCTGCCGTTTGATTCCATATACATCTGGTTAATAGATATATAATCGCCGCCCACACGTAAACTACCTACTACATTAAGCGAAAATCTTTTGTATCTCAAGTTAGAGTTTAAACCAAGAATGAAATCGGGATTGTAATTTCCCAGTTGAGCACGGTCTTTTTCGTCCGATGATTTTTGAAATTCACCGGCATCGCCATCCAGAAGTGGTAACCCTGCATATTTGCCTGTTTTTACCCTCAGGATTGGGTTTTCCTCATAAATATTTCCGATTTCTTCCCCTTCAGCAATCTTCACTTTATTCTTGTTAGCGTAAGGAGCAAATACATAACCATTTGGAGCAAATTGAGGAGATAATCGAATGATATGCGCTTTGTAATGGGTAAAACTGGCAGTAATATCCCAGTTCCAGTCTTTCGTCCGAAGAGGAACTACGGTTAACCCCCACTCAAAACCTTTACTCCTTACATCACCGACATTTGTTATCATTGATGTAAATCCGGTTCCTTGTACCAACGGAATTCCACCGAGCTGGTTGTTCTGGTCTTTGATAAAATAGGTGAAATCAAGTTGCACTCTTTTGTTAAACATCCAGGCATCAATACCTGCTTCTTTCGTGATTGAATGCATCGGTTGAATATTCGGATCAACCAAGGAAGCATTAATATTTGCTGTTTTTACAGTGGAGGACCAGTCAGGAGATTCAAAGGCATAAGTATCTATAGGCCTCAATTTTGTCAAACCATTACCCACATTAGCCAGACCCATTCGAACTTTTAACAGGTCAAACATTTTAGGAAGAGCGAAGGTTTCACTGACCACCCAGGCTGCAGAAACAGATGGGTAGAAATAGCTGATTTTTTCTTCAGCCAGATTTCCTTTCCAGTCATTACGACCGGTAACGCCTACATAAACCTGTTTATTCCAACCTACATCAGCTGTAGCATAAACACTGTAGGAGTGATCTGCGCCCCAGCCATAATTTCCAGTAAGCCTTCCCGGGAAGACATTGGCGATGGTAAATAGTGACGGAACAGAAAGAGAGCCAGCAGAAACCGAATAGGTGTTTGAATTGCGGTAAGAATAGTTAACCCCTCCAACAGCCGAAATATCGAATTTTCCAACTGTTTTATTAAAGTTGAGAATAGCATCGGAGTTGACGACCATGTAATGATCGGTATTGGTAGCAAAAGCGCCGTCACCACTGGCACCCCTGCTGGATAATCTCTGTTTGCCAAAGGATTGCCGGTATTCATAATTTTCCATTATATTATCCATCCCGGAGCGCAAAACCAGAGTAAAATCATTATTTAATTTCCAATCTAACTGCAGTTTTCCAAAGACATTGTCACGATCGAACCGGTTGGTCATTTGGTAGGTTCTCCACCATGGGTTATCTTCAGCCACATCAATCCCGTTATCTCTCATGATTGCCCCGTTCATCAGGACACCGTCATATCCGGTCAGCCAATAATCTTTCATATCAGAAAGTGGTTGGAGGTTAGTCGGGAAATTGAACAGCAGGCTGTTTAAAATACTGTTTGAACCGGCCACATTGGCTTTATTCGGTGAAGATGTACGCGTATAATTTGCATTGGCCGTAATCCTTATTTTATCTGTCAAATTATATTCCGAATTGAACGTCACCGAATTCTGGTTTGTTTTTGTATTGGGCATTACTCCAATATTACCCATGTTAGTCAGTGACAAACGGAAAGATCCCTTTTCGTAATTACCGTTAATATTGATATTGGTGGTTTTGGTGCTACCGGTTTGCAGGTATTCCTGTATCCTGTTTTCTTTGGAAGAAACCATCGGGCCGGTTTCCCACTTTTGGTTCTTTACGTTCCAGAAATTATCCACATACGATCCATCGAGCTTCGGGCCCCAGGTGTCGGTATTGTCATATTGCCATTCGTATGCACGCTCACCCTGTCCAAATTCCTGTTGCTCTTGCATAAACTGGTACGCTGATTCCATTGTTGCTGTTTCAGAAACTGAAACACCGATCCCTTTCCTGCCACCTTTGCCTGATTTGGTAGTGATCATAACTACGCCGTTACCACCTTCGGAACCATATAATGCACCGGCGCTACCCCCTTTAAGAATGGTGATGTTTTCAATATCTTCAGGGTTCAATTGCGAAAGGATGTTACCGAAGTCGACACCGTTTTTGTTGGTAAATGTTTGATTTCCAACGGGTATGCCATCAATTACATATAAAGGCTGCCCTTTGACCGAAACGTTGGCATCGCTGGTTGATGGTATCACTGTAGTACCCCGGATATTCACTAACACGGATGAAGTTGGGTCACTGCTTAAATTGGTCAGGTTGACGCCGCTTATTTTACCATCCAGCGATTTCATCACGTTGGTGTTTCCGCCCTTGACCAAATCTTCAGATTTCACTTCACTGACAGAATAAGCCAGTGACTTCTTCGATCTGGAAATACCCAATGCAGTCACAACAACTTCATCAATGGCGATACTTGATTCAGACATTGTAACATCAATTACAGATTTACCGTTTACTGCAATTTCCTGACTTTCAAAACCGATAAAAGAAAAAAGCAGAATTGACTGAGTGCCAGGAACTGTAATGTTGTATCTCCCATTGAGATCGGCAATAACACCTGTATAAGTGCCTTTTATCCGGACATTTACACCTGGCAATAATTCCCCGGTGGTGCTTTTAACAACCCCGCTCACTTTATTTTGTGAATAGACGTTGCCCGCAAAAAGAACAAATACCCCCAGGAGAAGCATTTGTAAAATCATTTTTTTCATAGGTTAAAGCATAAGTTTTTATTAAAAATACTAGGTTCAATTTCATTCAGATCTTTTATAAAAAGTTAACCATTAATAATCAAAAATAGAAAATCAAAATTGATGAAGTTTGTGGAATATTATTCATAATACATCAAATCTTAACTGTTTATCCCAATGTCTTCATTAGAAATTTGAAACGGGGGTGACAAATTGGACACCTTTGCAAATAATCCCTCCAAAAACAGCCTCCGTTTGGCGATGGTGGCCCAGGAGTGGCGGGCAACATAGCCTTGATCGCCAAGTCGAAGTTACCTTCAATCAATAGGGTGATCACATCCGGAACCTGGCCAATAATTTTAAGGGACAATCCGCAGAATAACACATTCCCCTCAATAGGTAGCGCCAATGCAGGGAACTATTTCTCTTTTAGAAAAGTCAGTACATGATCGGCAAAATCATAGGGATATTGATAAATTAACCCATGGCCACCACCGGGCAGGATCAGAATCTTGCAGCTGTCGATCAGCGGTTGCATGATCAGTGTATTTTGCCATGGGGTGCAAATATCCTGGTCGCCGGTAATCAGCAGTGTCTCTTTTTCCCGAAACTGCTGAGCCTGTCACGTGTCCCGCCACCCTCCTTGAACCAGTTATTTAATGCAACATCCTGTCTTTCACAGATATTGGGATCTGCCTCTATTATATCCAAGGGAAAATAGTCCGATGCATCGGATCGTTTCAGCCATTCCGCAGGGAATAATGCCAACAATATGGTTTCCAAAGAGGCATTGGGGTCATTAAGGCTGGCCAGTAGAGCAGAATCGGGCTGGATCGTGATATCATCGCCGCAGTCGGCAGCATAAAGGATCACTTTGTCCACTTTTTCGGGATAACCCAGCGCAAGTTCCCGGGCGGTGTAGGTCCCCATCGACCAGCCCATGAGGTGTGCCTTTGGGATGTTTAAAGCATTCATCAGATTCGCGGCATCCTTTGCAAAAAGTTTCATGGAAAAGGCGGAGGTGTCGTTTATGATGGTAGAATACCCCATCCCGCGATTTTCGAAAAGAATCACTTGGTAACTGCCGGCTAATTTTTGCAATGCCACCGCAGGCCACATGTCCATGACCCCGGTATATCCCATGCACAAAAGAAGAGGATATCCCTCTCCAATAGTACGGTATGCCATTTTAACATCGCCGGTAGTGATATTTTTCCCGCCGGTACCGCAACCCAGAGTGAGTGTTGTGGCAAGGTGATTATAAAAATATCCCACTGCGCCCTGGGAAGTAGGGGTATTTACCAGGATGCGCCCTGCATTAAGCAATTCGGAATACTCCATAACGCGCTTCTCATCGTTGGCATAAATACAGGCACTATGACCGATTCCTCCAAGGTAATTCAGGTCGTTGCAATAATTAATCGGGGTATTGTAATCTTTTGCACTGTAAAAGGCCGGAATGGGTGCCAGCACCTCCACTGAGAGGGGATATTCTTTCCCAATCCCATCTAGCTTGGCTATAAGAATTTTTGTTCCTTCAGGAACTGTAATCCCGGCTTTCTGAGCAATGACTGAAACCGGTTGGCCAACAACAAACGGACTCATAGCAGATCCGCACCGCTTCGGTGCATGATGTAGCTGCACCACGGTGGGAACTGATGATGATGGGGTTCCGGGATTTCAAACAAATTAGGATTTTGAACATCACCGTAGAGGTAGAGATCACCCAAACGGTTTTTTCATTCCTGATACTTTCATAAACCAGTTGGATTCCCAATACATTTTTGATCACTTTGTGCTCCCAAACGCCCATTCCGATTTCTTCCTGCGCCATTTTTGCCAGTTTTACACGGTTATTAAAGCCCGTTTTGAAAACTGCCTCAACAATCCGGTCGGTTTGCTCCTGATTAAACTGGTGGAACTCGGCTGCCGCCAATTGCGCCTTATCAAGAATTTCATTGGCCTTGTCTAAAAGATTATCTGCCATGGTAATAGATACTTTTAATTATGGTATGAATATAATCAATAATCAGCCACTATTAAGTGCATCGCGATAAACCAAAAAATGGAAGCAGTTGTTTGGCAAAAAATCCATGGGATCTATACCAGTCAAACTTAAACGGCGGAGATGTTTGTTCAAATGTTTTCTGCAACTGCCTATTAGATTTTTAACAAATATTTGACAGTTCCTGATTTTTATACAATTATCTTTGCCGTGCATCGTTAATCTGATGAATGATAAGGAAAATTACAAATAGTGTGTTGGTTTTGGTGCTGTTACTAACAACAACAGGTATCACCTACCATTATCACTATTGCTGCGATACACTGGTTAAGTTTTCAATACTTCACACCCCCAAACCGTGCTGCGAACATCCGAAGGATTGCTGCAGCGATAAGGCAGTTACCTTTCAGATTAAGACTGATTACCTTTTCGTGGCAGATTACCCTGATTTATCGGTTTCCGGGATAGAATTGCCTATTGTCACCACTGATTTTGAGGATATTCAACCTGTTGAGGTTTACTTGCAAAAATTTCCAGAGGAATCACCACCACCCCCGGTTAGTTTGCGGCTTGCCATGCTGCAACAGTATCTTATTTAGCCTCTGATTTTTATCCTGTCCATTTAACGGCTGTTAAAACAATTACCATATCCTGATAATTGAATTTTCCTTTTACCTAAATGATTAATTTATAAAATATTAAATATGAAAAAAATGATTTTTAGCTTGTCTGTTGTGGCAATGGTAGCTGTACTATTTGTGTCCTGCAAAAAGGAGATTAACAACAGCAATGATGTGGCA
>QYQM01000139.1 GCA_007280905.1 Porphyromonadaceae bacterium
AGCAAAGTGGTACGATTGATGCCGATGCGTTCGCTCAGTTTGCTGATGTTTGGGACAAAGGGTGCCGATTCAGCAATGATTTGCAGCAATTGCCTGATTTTGGGAATATAAGCAGTTTCAAGGCCTCTTAGGAGAGGCAATTCGATATCGAGAACCATATTGACGACCTCTTCGAGTCGTGTGAAATAAAGCCCGGGCATTAAGAATCTGAAGCAGACTGGATCCGGTAAATACAACATGCAATCCGGGATAATCGTCATATATATTTTTAAGTTCCTGCGACCAATCGGGATACCGGTGAACTTCATCCAGAAAGAGGTATTTACCTCCCTTTTTGACAAACTCATCGACTAAATCCGATAATTTATGATGGTTAAACCAAATATTGTCAAGACTGACATATAATGTGGTCTCCAGTTCATTGCTGAGATGGAGTTTGATATATTGCAATAACAGGGTGGTTTTACCAACTCCCCTTGGGCCTTTAATGCCGATAAGCCTGGCATTCCAGTTGATTTCGTCCATCAGGCTACGAACAAACCGGGTATCGACCCAGACAAGTCGTTGCTGAAATTTCTCAAATAAAACGTCCATCAGAATTCGTTAACTCTCTAATTGTTTAGCAGACTACGCAAATTTAAACTAATTTTGTTCATTCGGATAAACAATTGGCCATTACACGTATCCGGCTACCCGATAAGCTATGAGCCCAACCCACTCGTGGATCAGTTTCTGCCAGCGATACAGATTGTTGGAACCTATATTGAAATTAGTAATATCCATTAAACTATTCTTACCATCAAATGCTTCACCCAGAAGTTCTTTTGTGCGCTGTACACTTTGTCTTGTATTTCGGGCTTTAATGTCCAGAATGATGTCGTTCCCGAGAACGCCCATGCTTTCCAGGTATTTAATAAAAACACATGATGATCCAGAAAACCGGATCGGTATAGTCGATATCCTCGAAATAGCATAGTTGTGCTCTGAATAGTTTTTCTGAGAACATCTGGCCGAATAATTGATTTGCCCTCGAGGTTACATCGCTGATGGAAAGATGGTATCTGAGAATAAAATAGAGATCAACGTAATCCTTCCATTTTGATCGGCGGCCTAAAGCAAATGCCTTCATAGCAGCTAGTTCTGACAGATCTACGGTGTCCGATATGAAGGGCAATTGCCGTTCCACCCACCAGGTAGAACTCCCTCTTAAACTGCCTGATCAGGGGTAACAATTCCTCCTGATTTTTTGTCAGAATTTCATTATGCATATTTCTTAAGCACCTAATATTTGGTACTTCGCTTATCTTTTGGGCCTATTCACTCCTTTATGATTTCGTGGATTGTATCGAATACTTCTTGTCTGCTTACCTTATGTGTTTTTTTATTTTTCTCCATGGATTGCAATAGGCGTTCATCAGCGTCACTCTCGAAGGTGGCAGCCTTTGCCCCAAGCCTTTTCGCAAGTTCAAGAAAAAAATTGAGTTCAGCTTTATCTTTGGGCTGGATAATTAAGGTTTCCATATTTATCTGTTTTTACAAAGATAGAAAATTTCAAAACATACATACTTGGCGATGTGCGGATGTGCTGATCGGAGCATTGTTCTGTCATCCCCGCGAAAGCCTGCCCCCGCGGAGGCGAATGAGATTTAGCTCCTCAAGGCTTTTTAGAATTCTTTTAGCCTTTGGGTTAATTATTTCTATGTTAATCGCTTCCATTTAAATTTTCCTTTCTCCTAAGTTACTAATTTTATAACATAGTTCCTTAAAAACTCTTTTCAGGCGTCGTGTGAAGAATCCCGGTTGTCAGGTATTGGTTGTGAGTTGTGAGTTAAAGAAGTTAATTGTTGTCGGTTGACGGTTATCCTCTCTGATTAAGCATTATAGATTGCTAAATCTTTTCGAACTCTTCGAAGAAGGTTTTTTTATCCATATTCAAATGGCGGAGTACTTGCTTCACAATAAATTCCGGAACAGGGTCGATATGTGTTTGAATGGTGATTGGCCTGTCCATACTAAATTTTGACCATTTTTCATGTCCACCTCTGCCCTTGGCATCCTTAATAAGGTTTAATCCCTGGCTTTTAAGAAATTTGCGAAATTCTTTTACCGGAATGTTAGACAACTTTGTTGTTGACATTCCAAACAAATTTTAAATGAAAGCAGGCAAGCCAACTTCCTGGTGATAAGTGCTCACAGGATATTTATCAAATATCTCAGAAACGTATTTATTGTTTTTAATAACAGATGTAATACTTGGTGCTATGACTCTCTTTGGTTTTTTGGCAGGCCCTTTCAATTCCCAACCCAGACCGGATAAAACTTTACCTAATGTTTCCTTTTTTAGAGTGTAATCAACAAAATCTTCAAAAACTATTTCGAAGGATTTCTTTGCTTCTCCGAAGTTGATTCCGTAACCGGTCAAATCCAAATGAGGGGAATAAATGAAGTGAACCTTTTTTTCATCCTCAAAATGAATGAGCAGAAGCTTAACTTTAACACTTGTTGACTGATTCTGATATTTTCCCTCAAAAATATATTGTGCCATAACAACTTGCTTAAAAATGCGTGCTCAAAGGTAACTCATAACTCACAACCTGCAACCAAAAACAATCATAATCACCACAATTGACAACTGATAACAGATAACTGACAACCGATAACCTCTTTTCATCGTGGTGAACTAGGCACATTAACCAGCGTATCACTAATCCGAAGTGCGTTGGGTATTGGTTCGCACTGATATTGCTGATACATCGGTAGGGTTGGCAATAAATTCCAGGCGGGACGACAATGAACACCCTGACTGTTCGCTAATTGCAGGAATTCATCACGCCGGGTTTTGTCGGCCAGGAATATACCGTTCAGCTAGAAATTCGATCGGGCTTCCGGAATTTCCTTAATGGTTGGGATTCCCATTTCTGCGAAGAAATCAAAATACTTTTGAGCAACCAACCGCTTGGATTGAAGCTTCTGTTCGATATTTTCCATCTGGGCCACACCAAGGGCCGCATTGATATTGGGCAGCCGGTAATTGTAGCCGATTGCATCGTGGGCAAGTCGGTGCACAGGATTTAGTGCAACCGGGTCTTCATGCCGGGTCGTGCCGACCACATGAAGTCCTATCTATTGTCGGTTATCCGTTGTGATTGCTGTGGGCCTCCTGCCTACTGCAATGATAGACTCAAATATGCGTCACTACTAATGTCTATTGTGTTAAAATTCCCTAGCTTCTTCTGATCTCGCTTATGAATTCCCTGAACAGGAATAGCTTATTTTTCAAAATTCCGTAAATAATTTCCAGATCAATTTTTTCGTAACGGTGTACAATGAAATTCCGGAATCGCACCATATTTTCATATTCAGGCCGAACAGAAATGATTCCGATGTCCTGTAGCTTTTTCATGTTTTCAGCTGCGGAAGATAGCGGAGCTACTTCATTCATCGCAAGTATTCGCTCGCTGATGTCGATCATTACTTCAGTACAAACCTGTAGCGCCCTTTCAACCGCATTTTGCATTAACGAGCTGTCCTGCAACTGATTAAAAGTGAGTATATGCCAACTCTCGATGTCGTCAAGTTTTTGCTCCATGATCCGGAGCTTCGATTCAATGACTCCATTGTACTTCATATCCCCTGTATTGTAATTGTTTTTTCATCCAGGCCAGCCTGTATTCATACTCGCGGCAGTTTTGCGAATAAAAACCTGCATGCAGATCAATTGCTTCGGGTCTGACAAACAACCTTCTCCCGCTAAGGACTTCGAACGCAAGCTGGT
This sequence comes from Porphyromonadaceae bacterium, assembly GCA_007280905.1. Lineage (GTDB taxonomy): Bacteria > Bacteroidota > Bacteroidia > Bacteroidales > UBA12481 > UBA12481. The sequence goes on from QYQM01000139.1 coordinate 3,776, forward strand.
CGCCGGTGTCATTCAGAAACACCAGATCACAGTCGGCCCCATCGGTGAATGTTTCTACAAAGCCTACAAGTGCTGGTATCAATTCGATTTTCAGGCTCGTATCCCTGATCCATACCGCCAAATCAACATCCCCTCCTGGTCGTATGGTGCCCGTTTGAGCTGAACCAAAGAGATAAGCGAAAAGAACATCCGGAAAAAGTTGTTTCAGTTCAAGGGAGAAACGGGGAATATCAAGGGGCATGTCGGTTGTCGGTTGTCGGTTATCGAAATGTTGGGAGCTTTTTTCCATTGGGCAGGGTTTTCGGCGTCTATACCGTTGTCAGTTGTCGGTTGTCTGTTGTCTGTTGCCGTGCGTCAGTCAGCCCCGATAACTGATAACCGATAACCGATAACCGACAACTGATAACTGATAACTGATAACAGTTTTATTTTGTTAAGAAGGGCGTTTTCTTTTTACGGGTCAATGGATACTTTCCCATGAGTGATGACAAAGTACGACTTAGCGGATTGAGGATCGTAACACCGATGATTTCTTTTGAATCCGGTTGGATCCGAATGATGGTCCCCTCCCCGATATCAACACCTTCCGCATTTCTCGGGTTTCCAAAGGAGATGTAGAGTACATCTGCCTCGGCGTCATAATCCCACTTTATTCTACTCTTCTTTTCAGAAATATTCAGGGTTTCCATACAATTGCTCTTGTTTTGTTAATACTTCTGCTAAAATAAGCAGTTAAAATGAACCCGTCAAGATTGCTGGTTTCTTTGTATACGACCGTAAGATACTTGTCATAAGTAACCGGAGTTTTCGGGTACAGTCTTGTTGCAATCAATTCTCCAAAATCGCCGGCAAGAATCAGATCCGGGTTCTCAATTGTTTCAAGAATCCATGAGAAACAATCCTTTGTTTCAGGATGATTTATGCTGATATGCTTGATTCTTTCGTCAGTCAGACGGATAAGCCGGTTGTTTTTTGAGTTTACCGAAATCATTAATTAGGTTTTCGATTTTAATGATAGGTAGTATGGGGAGAAGTTATCGGTTATCGGTTGGCGGAAAGTTGGAGGCATTTTTCCATTGGGCAGGGTTTTCGGCGTCTATACCGTTGTCAGTTGTCGGTTGTCGGTTGTCTGTTGCCGTGCGTCAGTCAGCCCCGATAACTGATAACCGATAACCGATAACCGACAACTGACAACTCTTTTCTCCAAATCAGCATCGCCCCCCTCCTGTCACCCAAATGCGCAGTAGCTTCGTTGGGCGATAGTATTCCTTATGATTCAGTCAAGGAATTCTTCAATTTTCTTAAGCAGTTGTTGTGCAAATTGAAAGTAACGTTCAACTTCTTCTCTGGAAGGCAAAATATACCTGGGTCCCGGGTAACGATCAGTCTCATAATAATCACTGATTGTAATAATATCTTCAATATCAATATTATCGAACGGAATTTTTTCGCTCACAAAATTGAATAGGACCGTTAACGTGTGTGTTCTGGGGATACTAATACCAAAGTACGCATAAACAGCTTTGAATGATTTTTCAATTGTTTGGTGTATTTCAATTGCAATACTGTCGGTATAATGATTTTCACGTAAAAGAACTCGGGCTGTTTCGAGATTGCGGTTCGCAAGGTTAAGCCATTCGAGAGAATATATTTTATTAGGCATAGATTGTTTTCCCTTTAAAATAAATTTCTTTATAAAATAAATCACCCATTTGAATTCGGTCCTGTATCCGTTGTTCGTTATCAACCAAAATATCAAATGAATAGTTAAGCTTACCGAGTTTCATCCATAATGCCTTTTTTAATTTGAGCCTGAAATCGCGGGTTTCACTTGCAGGTATATTCTTAATAACTAAGAGGTCAATATCGCTGTACTCATTTGGTGTACCATAGGCATAAGATCCGAAAAGAATGATCTTTTCAATTCCGTACTGTTTTAAAATAGCAGTTATTTCTAATAATAAATTTTCAGTATCCATCATGTTTTTTTTAAAAGTATGAAATTTCTAAATATAACCCACTGTTCGACCCCTCGTTTGTTCCACTCCTTTGTCGTTCATTGGCACATTGAATAATTGGCACATTAGCATTCCTTCCGCCAGATCAACATGGCACCTTTTCCGTCTCCCAGATGCGCAATGGCTTCGGCAGGTGAAAGTATCAGGTACCGTATCTTGCGTTTTATGAGTGATTCGGCTTTGTCGATCAGTTTATAGAGGAAATCTTTATGGATATCGGTGCCAATCAGAAGTATATCAACGGTTTTGCCGTTTTTGCCCACGGCGAAGTCACCGGTAACGTATGCCTCTTCCACATCCCCGAGCTTGGAAACCACCAATGCCAGATGCAGCGCCGCCGTACCATTAACACAAGCTACTGCTTTTACTTCGGTAGCAGTGTCATCCCCGCGAAGGCGGGGACCCCGTCCCGTTTGAACGGCATTATCGCCGGGACCCCCTGACGCTGTACGTAAGCTTGCGGCGGGACCATTCGACACGCTACTGGTACCTCCCCCTACCCCCTCCTTATGAAGGAGGGGGTGAGCAACTGCGTGACTTACGTAGTTGGCTACCGCTTCTTCAAATCTCCCCACAAACGGCCCCACGGATGAAACAAATGTGCTATCAATACACTCGGCCACATACTTTTTCTCATTTCCGAAAAAGGATGGCTCATACAAGGCGATAACTGGCTTATCAGAATAGAGGGTTTTAATAAAGTCAACTATAGACTGGAGGGGCATTTTTTGAAGTATGAATGATGAGATTCGAATTTAGAGTTCCGAATGCCGAAGTTGAAGATTCAAGTGTGCTCTAAGTCACACACACACTCACACACAAACTTTATTTATATAAAATGAAATTTCTGTAGGGGCGAGGCTTGCCCTCGCCCTCTTCCTTTTCCATCGAAGAAGTATCATCCCCGCGAAAGCCTGCCCCCGCGAAGGCGGGGGGCGGGGACCCCGTCATGCTATACGAAGTCTGTCAGGCCGGGATCCCGTCACGCTGTACGAATTTTAGCAGGCGGTGCCTTGCGGTGGCCCTTATCTTAGTGATTAACCCGGTAATAGCCGCCTGTTTTACGGCTGCCTTTGTGGATGACGAGTTGTTTGGAGATTAAGGTGCGTATCTGTTTATCAATGGTACTAAAAGGACGATTGAGCTGTTTGGCTAATTCTTTCGCCTGAATTCCCGGGTACTCCGTTATTTTTTTGATCAGGATAATTATTGGCTCATTTAACTGACCATTTAACCCACCATTTAACTCACCATTTAACTCACCATTTAACTCACCGTCCTGCATGGTTGGCTCCAATGGTATTATTGTACGAAAGGTATTAACCTCTTCTTCGAAGGTTGGAGAGGCACCCTTTATATACAATGGTAAATATTTATTAACGTTTATTATCCCTGATCCCAATTCATCGAACCGGCCCAATTGCATGAAAAACTTAGCGATAACCGGATTCTTTGGGTAGGGCGAAAAATGCTCGGGTGAAATCTTGCCCAGCACATTGGGGTTATTAGCATTGACTACCTCTACCCGATCTTTAAAAATCGTTAAAACTGTTGGAGATGCGTTGATATATTCGCGGTGGACGATCAGGTTAGAAATAACCTCTCTGAATATCTTTTCCCTGAGGCTGATCCTCAAGTCGCCCTCAAGGTAGAACTTGTCGTCCAACTGTTTGGATACGAAACCCATTAACAGGTCATACGTATCCGGCTATCCGATAAGCTATGAGCCCAAGCCACTCGTGGATCAGTTTCTGCCAGCGATACAGATTGCTGGAACCTATATTGAAATTAGTGATGTCCATCTCGTAGGGTCCAGGAACCGATGTGGCATAAGGGATAGGATTCATACCAGCTTTACAGTAGCATTTAAGCGCTCGTGGCATGTGGATCGCGCTGGTTACGAGGAAACTATTTTTACCATCAAATGCCTCACCCAAAAGTTCTTTTGTTTGCAATGCACTTTGTCTGGTATTTCGGGCTTCACTGTCGAGAACAATGTCATTACCGTGAACACCCAGGCTTTCCAGGTATTTTAAAAAAACTTGTTTCGATTCAGGGAATTTCTTGTTAAAATTGGAGAAAGAGCCGTCACCTGTGATAAAAAGCTTCCTAACCCTGCCTGAGTGGTACAGTCTTATGGGTTCAATCAACCTTTCAGCTTCTTCGAAAACCTGAGTTCGACCGGTAGCAGAATTGAAATCCCCAAATCCTCCCTGGATCAGAGCATACTCATAAACGATTTCCGATGGCAGGGGTTTGACGACATTCCGAACCCAACGCTGTTCCACAAGGCTGATAAGTGCTCCGTTTCCTAATAAAACAAATAAGCTTATCCCGAAAATAAAAGCAATCCTTTTCCAAAGTCGCTTTTTCAATACTATCGAAACCAGAAAACACACTACAATCCAAAATGTAGGATCAGTGATAAACGAGAATAATTTCGATACAACAAAAAACACTAATGATGAGATTCGAATTCAGAATTCTGATTGCCGAAGTAGAAGATTCAAGTGTGCTCTAGTCATCCCCGCGAATCAAATATCTAAGCAAACATTAATCGTCCTTTGGGTTTCGGGATCTCTCTTCCTGTTTGGTTGGCTGTTTCAATCCACTCGTCTATAATGGTGTTCACGTTTTTTATGGCATCAATCGGACTATTACCATCAGCAACGCAACCTGGTAGTTCAGGAACTTCAGCAATAAATGCATCATCGGTCTGACTCCAGTAAACGATTATTTCATATTTATTCATTGCTGGTAAAGTTAAGTTTATACTTCAAAATCAAAAACCTGATTTGTTTTACCTGGTATGGTTTTGCCTTGTTATTGCTTAGTGGTTGAATATTAATGATTTCTTCAATGCCATCTTTGTAAAAAATATTATGACTCCCTTTAACACGGCAACTAAAGCCCAAACTGTCCAGTAATCCTATCAGATCATGAAAGTCAATGTTTTTATCAGATGCTCCTGACAGAATTCTACCTATCAGCTTGTCTTTCTGTGTCAAAATTACAAGAATTATTAATTTTCAATTCTGATAATCGTTCTTATCTTTCTTATCGCTCTTTTCTCTCTTAACGTTCTCACAATCTGCTCTTTGCATCCCTTTGCCCGTGTTGCCCTGATACAGCTTCGCCACCTCAGTCCCATGTCGGGTACTGTCACGGCAGCAATATTTTAACGTTTGTATGGACGCAAATATGCGTCCCTACACGGTGGCTTCCAGGTACGCCGCCTGCATATTCACGATCATCGAATATCCCGTGTTGCCGATTCTTACCAGGAGGCTCTTCTTCGAGGCGTAGCGGATGATCTCGCCGCTGCAGCCGCACATCGGGCCGGCCGTGACTTCCACAGGCTGACCGGGTTTGAAGCGGTCGCTGGTGATGCGGAAATCGACGCCTTCGCCTAATGCCCGGCGGAGGGCCTCCATGTGGTGATCCGGGATCGCCGCGGGCTTTCCACCGAACGATATATACTTTAACGCGCTGCGATGCTGCAATATTTTAAAGTATTCCCGGCTGCTCACCCGCACAAATACATATCCCCGGAACATCGGCTCATCGACCCACCTGATGCGGTCGGACCATTTCCGTTTGGTCCGCTGTAGCGGCAGGTATGATTCAAACCCGTCCTCCGTAAGGTCGGCATGAACCACCTTCTCCTGCCTGCTCATCGTGTAGAGCGCGAACCAGTGGTATGTCCTTGTTAGTTTTAACATGGTTAGATCGGTCCAGCTTCTTAAACTGTTATGCAAATATATATTATATGAGTAGTAAATCTACTCGATTACATAAAAAATTTTCAAAAAATATTGTAGAGACGCAATTATGCGTCTCTACGACGGTATTCCTGGACTTCGGCGATATAATCCTCGGCAACCGGGACCCCGCATTTCAGGCAGTAGTAATCCCATACTGCGCCGAATAGCTTTGTTTTCAGCTCTTCCATGAGGGCAAGCCTTTCGAAAAGCTGTCCTTTTTCTTCCAGCTCTGCCAGCCTGGAAGCCGGTTCCAGGAAAGCTTGTATAAATGCCTTCTTGACCGCACGCGATCCGATAACGTAAGCGCCCAGACGATTTATTGACGCATCAAAGAAATCGAGGCCGATGTTCACCCTGCTCAAAAAATCATTCCGGATGATTTCGGAAACAATCAGCTGAACATCTTCATTCAGGGCAGCAGTTCATCCACATAAAGCAGACAGGACGATATTTTGTCCCCTACCTGCTCGGTTGGATGGAAATGACCGTTGTCGAGGCATATCAGCTTGTTGTGCGTGATTGCATATCCGAGGTAAAACTCATGCGAACCAACCGTCATGGATTCCGCCGCCCGACAGTTCGGAACCGGGAACCTCAAACCCCCCGACATCATCGGCCTGCCAGCAATGCAATGAAATGATCACTTCACCCATCCTTGCCAGGGCCTTATCGGTATCTACCCCCAGGTTTGCGTATTGCTCCCGGGCTATCTGGTAAGCCTTTTCCGTTAATTCCTTTTTATTCATATTATAATTTGTTCATCCTATAAGGAGTTTCCAATCCCTACGATAAAAACCGAAAGGAGGATGGCAACAATTCCGATGACAAAAGTCCGGATGGTCCGGGATGAAAAATTACCCCAGGCAATGCGTTCATTGGTTCGTATTGTTTATTTTGTAGAAAGGTTTCAAACTTACTTCCTTAAGTTGATTATATCAATACCCCTATACTGAATCACGGGGCTGGGACAAAATGCCAATAGCTTTATCATTCCAAAGAGACAAAATGGATTCTCTTATCAATTGCCACTAGCTTTAGCTAGTGGATTGAATTGATCCTCAGAATCTTATGGCCTTTAGGCCAATTTTCTCACAATATTGATCAAATTTTATATCAGCAATCAAGAAATTGGGCTAAAGCCCATAAATCA
>QYQM01000185.1 GCA_007280905.1 Porphyromonadaceae bacterium
TACGGATGTCGGCCGAACTGGGGATTCCGGCTACCACGGTGCTGTTGTTGGAGGGCTCGGCGACGGCCGGCGGCGGGACGAAACGATTACCCAAGGTACAAGTGTTCGGCGTGGAGCAGGCATTCCGCGGAGTGCTCGGCCCGGGCACCTTCGATCCGCCGGTGAACGAAAACGAAGCCGTCATCAGCGATAACCTGGCCTCACGGCTCGATGTAAAGGAGGGCGAAGAAATCCTTATCAGAATTAACAAACCCGGATTGGTGCCGATCGATGCGCCTTTCGTTTCCAATGAGGAGAATATCATCACGACCCGCATTACCGTAAAAACTATTGCCGGAAAAGACCTCCACGGCCGCTTCCACCTGCAGAACACACAGTCGGCCCCATTCAATGTCTTTATCAGTAAAAAACAGTTACACAAACTAGCCGGTCTGGAAGGCTTATCAAACCTGATCCTGATGGCAGGTGATGGAAAAGTGAGCGCGTCCCGGGTGGAAAAGGCGCTGGCTGCCAACCGCACTCTCCTCGATGCCGGACTACATCTTGAAAAACATCCAACCACGGGAGAATGGATCCTGCAGACCCCTCGGGTATTCTTCGATCTGCCCACCCTTTCGTCCATCGAATCCCTTCCATCAGATAAAACTCTCTGGTTCACCTATTTCGTGAACGAGTTCCGGACGGGCAACCGCACAACCCCCTATTCATTTGTTTCAACCCTGCCCGGCAACCAGGTAGAACCCGGTGAGGTCCTGATCAACCGGTGGCTGGCCGACGACCTCGGGTCCCGGCCGGGCGATTCGGTCACGCTGAGCTATTTCATGGTGGGCCCGCTCCGAAACCTTACCGTTGAACAGGCCCGGTTCCGTATCACCGGGATTATTCCTATAGACGACCCGCGTTGCGACCGTACCTTGATGACCGAGATCCCGGGACTGTCGGATGCCGGCAACTGCCGCGATTGGGAAACCAGCATCCCGATCGACCTGGCGAAGATCCGCGACAAGGACGAAAAGTACTGGAATCGATATAAGGGAACGCCCAAGGCTTTCATCAACCCCCAACAAGCTGCTGAAATGTGGCAAAACCGTTTCGGAAAATACACGCAGGTACGGTTTGCCCCCGGAACCAATCCTTCTGATATTGTGAGCGGTATCCTGTTCCGTCTCCGCCCCTCCGATACGGGAATAATTGTTCGTGAACCTGCCCGGGAGGGACTGGTTGCTGCCTCGTCAGGTGTGGATTTCAGCGGCCTCTTCCTCGGCCTGAGTTTCTTCCTGATCGCAGGAGGCATTATCCTCACCATTCTCCTCATCCGGCCCGGACTCGAAGGCCGGCTCACCCAGATCGGCACCCTGCGGGCCATGGGCTGGCCCGAACGGAGAATCCGGCGGATGTTAATTTGGGAGAATAGCCTCGTCGCGGTTACCGGGGCACTCATCGGACTGGCTCTGGCTTTTCTCTATACCATCCTGATATTCAAAGCCCTGAATGGGGTCTGGAACGATATTGTCCTCACCGATACCTTACGTCCTGTTTTCAAACCAGAAACGCTGGCTGCCGGTATGGCGATCAGCATCCTGGTTTCCTTCGGATCAGCCTGGCTGGCCCTCACACGCTTCTTCCGTCGCAAACCGGTGGAACTGCTGCGATTGAATAAACCTGCAGATTCCCGTACCAATAAGCGTCTGTTGACTCTTATCTTTGCTGCCACCTGCCTCTGGGCGTTGGTAATGGTGGTTTTCGGGCTCATCCGTATACAATCGGTAAGCCCCACCTTCTTTTTCACTGCCGGCATCCTCATGCTGCTGAGCCTGATCCTCCTCGCGATACGGCTGGTACGCTTTCACAACCATGCCGGCAGCCGCAGCTTCAGTCTGGGCTCGCTGAGCCGGAGCAATCTCTGGCGCAACAGCAACCGCAGCCTTTCGGTGATCCTGCTGTTTGCCATCGGGATTTTTATGGTGGTGGCGATTGGGGCAAACCGGAAAACACCCGAGGAGAAGAAGGGCACAAGGCACAAGGCTCAAGAACAAACTGGGAACGGCGGATTTCAGTTTTATATGGAAACAACAGTCCCGGTTCCTGATAATCTGAATAATCAGTCTGTGCGGGCAAAATACGGGCTGGAGACGCCATCGGAATTTGTTCAGATGAAAAAGCTGGAGGGTGATGATGCAAGCTGCCTGAACCTGAACCGGGTGAGTAACCCGCCGTTGCTGGGCGTTCCCGCGGGAGCGTTTGATGGCCGGTTCCGGTTTGTGTCGCTGAAAAACAAGGAATATCAGGCTGATCCCTGGAAGATCCTTGAGCATGAGCTGCCCGGCGGAGCCATTCCGGCCGTGGCGGACCAGACGGTGATCCAGTGGGGGCTCGGACTGAAGATCGGGGATACGCTGAAATACAAATCAGAAACAGGGGAAACCGTTAAACTCGTTCTTGTGGGCGGACTGGCCAATTCGGTTTTTCAAGGGAATATCCTGATACCGGAATACCAGTTCATCCGGCATTGGCCATCAGTGAGCGGCACAAATATATTACTGGTCTCCACGGAACAGGCAGATTTTGAATCGATTCAGTCCGAGATACTGCGCGTTTTCCGCGATTACGGGACCGATCTGAAACCTGCAGCGGTAAAACTGGCCGAATTCAACTCGGTGGAGAATACCTATCTGTCTATTTTCCTTGTGATGGGAGCGCTGGCGATGCTACTTGGCACCATCGGCCTGGCCATCATCCTGGCCCGCAACCTGCAGGAGCGCCGCGCCGAAATTGCGCTCCTCCGTGCCACCGGTTTCAATAAGCAAAGGATCCTTTGGCTGGTGGTCCGCGAATATTCTACCCTGCTTTTCTTCGGAACACTTGCCGGTGGCTTTTCGTCACTGGTATCCGTCCTTCCAGGCCTGCTCAACCCGGCAGGCGAAGTATCACCGCTTTTCCTGATTTCCATCCTGCTTATTCTCCTGGCTAACGGCTTGTTATGGATCGTGGTCCTGGGTTGGAATTCGGTCAGGAAGCCGGGGCTTGTTGAGAGTTTGAGAACGGAGTGACTTTTATTCAGCGTTATTCCAATAAATTGGAGACTTCCGATTTAAGAATTGGCAAGTGTTTAACTATGGTACCCAAATAATTTCATCATCGATTTTATCATATCCGTGAATGACCCGGTTTCTCATACTAATGATTTGTTTCTTGCTGGTAATGTGGATTGATGAATCAATACTATCAATCCTATTAATGGCTTCACCAATGATTTCCAACTCCCGTTCAACAGCTCTTTTCAACATTTAATTCCGGAGATACCCCTTAAAATCAAGGTTTGGACCCAGAAAGCTTTCGATGGACTCGATAGATTGCTTAATATCAAACAAATATTTACGGATCTCATTACTCATAAAGTAATGACTTGGTTTGATTTAGGGAAGCAATAAAATAGGGATTGGAAAGTGATTTGTCGGTAATGATCCTTTTCATTTGTACTTTTTTACGAATGTATCATTTCTGATCAAAACGACCAACAAATTGTTTCGGCATCAGAAAAGAAGAATGGGAGTGTCGGAAAATATTTCTCTGCCTGAAATTTCATAGCTTTGGGTAAAACAAAAAAAGATGAAAAAACTGCTTCTCTTCCTGGCCTCCATGTTATGTGCCGGAACCTTGTCGGTTTTAGGGCAGGCCGATGTAGTTAAAATCAATAAATGGCTGATTGCCGGTTCTTTCACAGCTGCCCAAACCACAGATCTTTTGGGCTACCCGTTTATCAATGAGCCGTCTGCAGCCCCGGCGGAGGGTGAAAAAGCGGGTGATGTCCGGTGGAAAAAGGTTAACACCCCGTTTATGGATTTCACCAAACAGGGTTTTGCCAAAACCGAGAAATGTGCAGCTTATGCCTTCACCTATGTTTATGCTCATTCGGACAGGCTGGCTGTCATCCGGTTTGGTTCGGATGATGGGGCCATTATCTGGCTCAATGGAATCCGGGTATTGGAACAGCGGGTTAAACGGTCGCTGGTGGAAAATCAGGATACCGTATTCCTCCAGCTCGGAAAAGGCTGGAACCGCCTGCTGATCAAGGTTGACCAGGGTGGCGGCGGTTGGGAGATGATCTGTTATCTCGCCGCCACGGATATCACGGTCAGCCAGGATCGTCCTGAACCGGAAAACCTGGCCAAGAGCCCCGAAGCGGCAATTACACATATCGGGTTATCAAAAATCAGTAAAGACAAGGCAACCCTTTCGGTCTCAGTATTTAACTATGGCTCAACCCCACTGAGCGATATCCGCTGTGAGCTAGCCGAAGCCATTGTCACCCCGGCGAAGGCCGGGGCCCCGTCACGCTACCAGGCACTAATCAATAGTCTGCCTGCTGGAACCCTTATGACGGCTACCCTTGATGTGCCCCTCCTCAAGCTGTGCGAGTTACTGAGCAAACCCGGAGCCCGCGTGAGGATCATTAGCAAAGTGGGAGTTAACGAAGTTGCCGTTGAACCGCAAACTTCCACGGAACTGTTGATGAAAGTGGCTTCAATGCCGGGATTCGCCGATCCTGAATTGCAAAAATCAGCTTCAGCAGTCGCCTCCGCCATCAGCATGTATGGTATAACAACTGACTTCTCTGGCCAGGCAAGATCGGGGCTGGAACGGATCGCAACCAACCGGTTATCTGAGGTGACACCCATTCTCACCGGGATCGAAAGAAGCATTGTTGCCAATGTCCCGGACCTGAGGGGCGACAGCATTTACGTCACCGGTCATGCCCACATGGACATGAACTGGCTATGGCCCTGTAATGAAAGCGTGAAAATGTTTCACGATAATTTCCGGCAGGTGATCGCCTTTATGGAGCGGTTTCCCGATTACCGGATGTTGCAGAGCCAGGCTACGATTTATCAGCATATCGAGCAGATTGACTCTCCCCTCTTTGAAAAAGTGAAAAAATATGTTGCTGAAGGGCGCTTTGAACTGGCCGGAGGAATGTGGACCGAGGGCGATTGCAACCTGACCGGCGGAGAAGCGCTATGCCGTTCCTTTTTGCTGGGACAGAAATACTTTCTCGACCGATTCGGCAAAATGGCCCTCGTGGGCTGGCTGCCGGATAATTTCGGTCATATCTCGCAATTTCCCCAGTTATTGAAGCTGGCCGGGTTGGATTATTATTATTTCCACCGGTGTGTACCGTTTATCGGACCATTCTGGTGGACAGGCCCCGATTCCTCAAAGGTGCTTTGTTTTACCAATTACACCTATAACGGGGAAATCACCCCAGGATTGAAAAACGAAGTTTCGAGGATCTCTCCGGTCACTCATAAGATGCTGCATCCAACGGGAATTGGCGACCATGGCGGGGGGCCCACCCTGAAAAATATCGAAATGGTCCATCAGCTGGATGCCACGCCCAGGTTCCCGTCGATCAAGTTTGCCAGCGCGGAATCATTCTTTGAGGCCACTGAAAAAATGCCTGTTACGTTGCCGGTTCATCGTGGGGAGATGCAGTTTATTTTCGAAGGTTGCTACACATCGGTTGCAGAGATCAAGGAAAACACGCGCAAAAGCGAACAATCGATGTACGCGGCCGAGTTACTGTCGAGCCTTCGCTGGCTCAGCGGTGATCCCTATCCGGCAGGCGACCTGAAGAGCCTCTGGGAAACAGTGGCATTCAATCAATTCCATGATATCCTGCCCGGATCAGCCATTTATGAAACATACCAGGATGCGGTTGCGGATCATAAAATGGTTCAGAAAAAAGCATTATCGATTTTCGAATCTGATTTTCGCAGACTGGCCGATGAAATTGCCTTTAAAACAGGAGCCGGACAGCCGGTCGTTGCACTAAATCTGCAACCCCGCAGCGGTAGAGTTCTTGTGCAAGCCGAGATCTATTCCCATGAAAAACCGGCCACAGCCAACCTCTCCTCCTGGGGTGATTATTATGAATATGCTCACGTTAAACCTGCTACCGGAAACAGAGTGGCAACCATGATGGTCCGCGACGGGTTTGGCAGAAGCTATCCGGCCCAGATCATCGGCGGTAAAGAGTTCCCTCCGGGTTTCAGGACCACGGTTGAATTCGTGGTCGACAGCATGCCGGCCGGGGGTTACAAGTCTTTTTACGCGGATGCCTCGGTTCCGGGATCATCCGTTGAAGAGATCCCTGAAAAGGATGGAGTATTCGGGACTGACTATTTTATGATCCGGATGGACCTGAAAACCGGGGATATTATCGGATTAAAAGATAAACGAACCGGTAAGGAGTATGTCTCCGCCAACGGTCGGTTGAACCGGCTGCGCATCTGGATGGAAGCCCCTAACGGAATGAACGCCTGGACGATCGGTGAAACAAAGGAAATTTTAGATATTACTGATATTGTAAGTGTTGCAATAACAGAAAGGGGACCGGTACGGGCAACCGTGGAAGTGGTAAAAAAATGGGGACGGTCGAAATTTATCCAGCGGACCTACATTTATAAAAGTTATCCGCGCATCGATTTTGATCTGGAGGTACATTGGTTCGAAACGGGCGACGGGGTAAATCCGGCTCCGTTTCTGAAAGCCACTTTCGATCTGGCCATGGACAATCCATCATTTTACAGCCAGGTACCGTTCGACGTGATCAGCCGCGCTATTAATGGCCAGGAGGTGCCTGCGCAGCAATGGGTGGATGTTTCTGACGGCAGGGATGGAATGGCTTTGCTGAACCGCACCAAATTCGGTCATTCATACGACAAGGGGCAACTCCGCCTGTCGCTGCTCCGGGCAACCTATTCCCCTGATCTATATCCGAACATGGGCATTAATCATATCCAATATTCGCTGTTTCCACATACGGGAGATTGGAAAAACGGGGTATGGGCCGAAGGAGAGAATTTCAATGTTCCTGTGTATGCCGCAGAGCCGCCGTCGCTGGCACTGGCAAAGACCCATTCAACCCGGCCGGAGAATGGTTCCCTGCTTGCGGTTTCACCGGCTGAAGTGGTAATGAGTGGCATCAAACAGGCTGAGGACGGAAAGAACCTGATCATCCGCCTGGCCGAAGTGA
>QYQM01000144.1 GCA_007280905.1 Porphyromonadaceae bacterium
GGGCTGAAAGATACCTGGGCAAAGATGCAGGGATGATGTGTTGATTTGACAAACATTAACGGCAAGATGCTCCAGATTTTCGACAGAATTTGGACATATCTTAGCTTTTCTAATCCAATTACATGAAGATTTTGGTGGTGGAAGATGAGCGCCCCTTGCTTGAATCCCTTGTTGAGTTTATCAGTAAAACAGGGCATATCTGTGAGCAGGCGGACAACTTTAAGATAGCTTTGTTGAAAATTGATTTATATCAGTATGATCTCATCATTCTGGATGTCGGATTACCGGATGGAAACGGATTAAATCTGATACCAATATTAAAATCCACCCGTCCGGATACAGGCATCCTTATAATATCCGCCAGAACCTCTTTGGATGACAAAGTCAATGGATTAGAATTCGGAGCGGACGATTATCTGACAAAGCCTTTTCACCTGGCCGAGCTGAATGCGCGTATCCGTGCTATTTATCGGCGTCGGAATGCCACCGGAAGAAGTTTTCTGGAGATCGGTGATATTCATCTTTATCAGGATGAATATCAGGCATATGTACAAGATCAACCTCTCAGTCTGACGCGGAAGGAATTTGATTTGTTGATTTTCTTTATCAATAACCAAAACCGGGTTCTGACAAAAGAAAGCATTGCGGAACATTTATGGGGCGACCATATGGATTTGTCGGACAGCTTCGATTTTGTGTATACATACATAAAGAATATCCGGAAGAAAATTCAGGAACAGGGGGGTAAGGACTATATTAAGACGATCTATGGGTTAGGCTACAAATTCTCGGTTGAATGAAACTGTTACAAAAAGTTAATCGCAATTATCTATGGTACACGGCAGTAGTATTCCTTATCGTTAGTTTTGGATTATGTATCACATTAACGAAAATTGTCAGGAACGAAGTAGATGAAAAACTATTCCTTCAATTCCAGATGGTTAGGGAACAAATCAATATTAATCCTGGCTTATCCGGAATTGATCATTTAGTCACGGTCGAGAAACTGACACTCTTGCGCTCTCCGAGCTTTAACTTTAAAGATACTTTTCTGGTGGAGAAACCTGAACAGGAATTGGAAAAATATCGTTATCTGACGGCAATTGACACATTGAATGGAAACAGTTATCGTTTTGAGACTTGGGCTTCGCTCATCCCAACAAGCGAATTCCTATGGGCATTGCTGCTTACAGTAGGATTTGCCATGCTTCTCCTAGTTTTGGGAATGCTGGTCCTGAATCAGCGGATTGCCAAAAGGGTATGGAAGCCTTTCCGGCAATATTTGGATCAGCTCAATGGGTTTTCATTTGAAAAACCTAAAAAAATTTCCTTGTCGCCATCAGATATTGATGAATTCATGGAACTCCGGCAGGTGCTGGAATCGTTTACAACAAAAGCCCAGTCTGACTTCAATAGTCTTAAAGAATTTACAGTAAATGCTTCACATGAAATGCAAACCCCGCTGGCTATAATACAGGCCCGACTCGATGATCTTACTCAGATCGGAACGATGGACCCTGAGCAAGCCAGGCATATGCAAGCCATGCAGCAAGCGCTGAGCCGATTGTCGAGGCTGAATCAGACACTGATTTTGCTTACCCGTATCGAGAATAATCAATTTTCCGGCCTGAAACCAATTGAACTATCGACCTTTATCACCGGTCAGGTAGAAGAAATTCAGGAACTCGTTCAAATAAAAAACCTGAAAATCAGCGTTGACCTAACCGAAAAGGTAGTCATTGTTCAACCGGATTTATTGGATATCGCAATCGGAAATCTAATAGGGAATTGCATCAGGCACGCTGCTCCAGGAACCAAGATCAGTATTGCTTTAGATAGTAGATCATTAACTTTTAGAAATGAAGGTCCGCCCGTTTTATCGGATCCCAATATGTTTTTCAACCCCTTTGTCAAAGGTGATACTGCCTCCGGTTCCCTGGGACTGGGACTGTCATTGGTTAAAAAGATCTGCGATCACTTCCGGTGGACCATAGGGTACCAATATGAATCAGGATTTCATACACTTAAAATTATTTTCCTGGCACAGGATTACGACAGAATTCCTGAATAGTTTTAGACTGTATTTCAACTAATTTTTTACAATTATGAAAAACAATTTTATCTATGCACCCTTGACAATCCTTGCCTTATTGGTGATGTTTCCCGCCTGCGCCCAGAAAAAGGATGTACCCGAAGCAGTCAAAAAAGCTTTTGTATCGCGGTTCGCTGAAGCAAAGAGTATTAAATGGTCTTCCGAATCAGTCACTGAGTTTGAAGCCGAATTCAAACTTAATGGCAATGAAATGTCAGCCAATTTTGATCCGCAGGGAACATGGATGGAAACGGAATCTGAACTGACTGCTTCAGACTTACCACCAACTGTACTTAAAAGCATTCAGACCGACTTTAATGGATTTAAAATTAAAGAGATAGCAAAGATTGAGACTCCGGATCAAGGCATTTCCTTTGAGGTGGCTATAAAAAAAGCTAAAGAGCAATTTGAACTCGTTCTGGATGGCTCCGGTAAACTCCTTAAAAAAGTTGATTTGAACAAAGAGGAGGAGGGAGAAGAAAAATAAATAAAAAATAGCCCGGTATAACTCAGGTATTTTTGTTCTTACTCCCACCGCTAAAATTGAAATAGCTCACTTTTTTATTAGAATTTCCCCTATATGAATATTGTAAATCTGGTCTCATTGGGATTGTTATTACCCATGGTAGCGTTGAATGTCAGTGGGCAGGTGGTTACGAGCACTGATAATCCAAGAGATTTAGCGATCCGGGTTTTTATGGATTGCTCCAGTTGCGACATCGACTATATACGCAGAGAGATACCATACGTAAACTATGTCCGCGATCCCAAAGAATGTGATGTTCATATACTGGTTACAAGACAATCAACCGGATCGGGCGGCAGGGAATATCAGATTGCCATGATCGGAAAGAATAAATTCGAAGGCCAGGATGAAAAGGTGGTTTATACCTCATCTCCGGATGAAACCAGTGACCTGATCAGGCAGGGCTATACCCGGATAATTGCCTTAGGACTAATGAAATATGTGGCAAACACCCCTCTGGCCAGTCATCTCAATATAAGTTATGACCTTAAGGATAGTGCTGAAAACAGCCAGAATATTGTTGAAGATCAATGGAAAAGCTGGGTTTATAATCTGGATTTGCAAGGAGATTTTACCAAGCAGGAAACGTATTCCAGTTTGCAATTGGAATCCGGTGTCTCTGCTACCAAGATAACTCCGGAATGGAAGGTTGACCTGAATGGTAATTATTATAGTTTCCAAAGAACTTATATACTGGAAGATACAACAATTTTATCTCACAGGAACGGTGCTACCCTCAGTAACTTAACGGTAAAAAGTATTGGGAACCATTGGTCCATCGGAGAAAGATCGCATATCTCAACAGACTCATATTCCAATAATCGGTTTAGCTGGTCAATCTACCCGGCGATTGAATATGACTATTTCCCCTATGCCGAGTCAAACCGCAAACAGCTGATTTTTCAGTACCGGGTCGGATATGGATACAATTATTACCGGGATACCACCCTGTATGATAAAATTGAAGAGGGGCTTTTTCGCCATCAATTATTAATAGCCCTGCAGGTTCGTCAGCCATGGGGTAACATATTCGGTTCACTTCAGGGATCGCAATATCTCCATGATTGGTCAAAGAATAGTTTAAGTTTCGGAGCCGGAATATATCTCAGGATACTCAAAGGATTATCTCTCACAATAGAAGGACAGGCAGCCTTGATCCACGACCAGTTATCGTTGCCCAAAGCCGGGGCTACCCCTGAAGAGGTCCTGCTGCGTCAGCAGCAGATTGCCTCACAATATGAATTCGATCTCGAATTCGGGCTTCGGTATACCTTCGGATCCATTTACAATAATATTGTTAATCCGCGCATGGCAGGCAACGAATAAGGCTAAATCGGGGCTCAAGGCGCAAGGCGCAAGTAAGTTTAAAGGAGAAAAGAGATGGCCAAGGATTTAAGCAGCTTCGGGCTGCGTTTTATTCCTTGATTTGTTTTTTCTTTTTTCATCCTTACTTGCGCCTTGCGCCTTGAACCTTGAGCCTTATTTGCGCCTTGTACTGAATTATTTTCCTATATTGGTATCACCAATTCTTCATTTAATTCCGAATGATGGCACCGAAGCGATCCCGAATAATTATCCTGATCAGGATACTGCTGGGGCTTGCCATCATTTTGTTATCCCAGACAGCGGTTGGCCAGGTCAAGAACAGGGGCATCCCTCATATCATTAATTATCCCAAAAAGGTTTATAACGCGGCTACGCAAAACTGGTGCATTACTCAGGACATCAGAGGATTCATGTATTTTGGCAATAGTGATGGACTGCTGGAATTCGATGGCAAACGCTGGCGGTTATACTCCCTGGCCGATCCTTTTATGTACCGTGCAATATTCGTGGCTCTAAGCGGAGACATCTATGTTGGCCTTACCAACGATTTCGGGATCATGAAACCCGACGAAAAGGGAATGTTAAAGTATCAGTCTATTTCTCAGAAGTTTCCGCAACTTGCTGTTAGTTTTAATGACATCTGGAAAATATTTGAAACTCCGGATGGCATCTATTTCCAGTCGAAAAACAAAATCTTTCTGTATCATAATGATAATTTGGATGTTATCCTACCGGATAAAGAGTTCAACTTTTTACATAAGGTGAATAAAACCCTGTACACTTCGGAACGGCACCTCGGGCTGATCCTCATAACGGGGACTCACACTCAGCGCGCTCCGGGAGGGGAAGTGTTTATTGGTAAAAATATCGAAACGATCATTCCTTTTGATGAGACCCATGTGATTATCGGCACGGCTAAAAACGGGTTGTATCTGTATGATGGAAAAACAGCTGTTCCCTGGGCCAAAGAAGCCTCGGATTTTTTAGCAGAAAATTTCATCTTTTGCGGCACTCAGATCAAAAAGAAATACTTTGCCTTCGGTTCCATCAGGAACGGAGTGCTGATCATCGATAAAAGCGGTAAACCCATTCAGCATATCAATCAGGCCAAAGGCCTGCAAAACAATACGGTACTGAGCATTTTCTCCGACCGTGACAATAACCTCTGGCTCGGACTTGACCAGGGAATTTCTTTCATTGAAATCAACTCACCTATAACGTATTATTCCTACGGTAAATCACTGCCGGGGACCGGGTATTGTTCAATCAATGCGAACGGATCGATCTATGCAGGCACCAATCAGGGATTGTTTGTAAAAAAATGGACCGATTACGAAAATCCGCTCAGCAACGACGACAAATTTATTCCGGTTCCAGGTACACAAGGGCAAGTGTGGTCGTTACGCTTTATAGATAATACCCTGTTTTGCGGTCATAATGCAGGAACATTCATAATCAGGAACAATCAGGCTGATCTGATTTCAGACATTGCCGGGGGTTGGGATTACCTGAGGCTGAAAAGCCAACCGGATTTTATCATTGAAGGAACTTATACCGGGATCTCCATTTTTAGCCGGGATAACGGCAAGTGGACATTCAACCATACCCTGTCAGGATTTAATGAAAGTACACGGTTTATCACTGAAGATAGCGATGGATCCCTGTGGGTGGCTCATGGCGGACTGGGCATTTTCCGGGTGGTTCCCAACAAGTCGCTGACAGCGGCAACACCGGTGAGGGTGTACAACGAATCTGACGGCCTGCCCTCACGATATCGAAATTCAGTATATAAAATTGATAACCAGATACTATTCACTACGATATCAGGTATCTACCGATATAAAAAAGCTACCGATTCCTTTGAACCTGATGCCATTTATGCCAGCCTGGTTGGCAAAGAACCGGTCAATTCCTTATCGGAGGATACTGAAGGGAATATCTGGTTCTTCAAACCCACAGAAATAGGCATCATACGATCAGGAGGCGGTGATATTAAAAGTGTGGAAAAACGTCCGTTCAACCCATTAAAAAACCTGACCAAGCGAGGTTTTGAACATGTAAACGTTATTGATGAAACCAATATTTTCCTGGCCTGCGAAGAAGGATTTGCCCATTACGATCCTTCATTCCCGGCAAAATACCCGGAATCACGAGAATGCTATATCCGCTCATTAACAGGAACAGGAGATTCAACCATAACTTTTTTCGGGGGTATGTTCACGAATAAAAACGGCTTACCTGTTGCTAATCAGGATAATGATAAACCTATCCGGATTCCCTATGCCTATCATAACCTTCACTTTGAATATTCGGTTCCTCTTTTTGATAATCCAGATGACATACTATTCAGCTATTTACTTGAAGGATATGACCATAGCCGAAGCGAATGGTCCTCGGAAGATGTAAAAGAATACACGGGTTTACGGGAAGGTTCGTATGTTTTTCAGGTAAAAGGGAAGAGCATTTACAACATAGAAACCCCGGATACCTTTATCAGATTTCGCATACTTCCGCCATGGTATCGAAGTGTTATTGCCTTTATCCTGTATATCCTGATCGTGTTGGTTATAACGGGGTATGCGGTGAGATTGATTATTGTTAAAATACGCCGGGATAAGAAGCACATTTCCCTGAAACATGAAAGGGATATAAATCAGGCCAGGCAGCAGCATATCGCGGAATCGCTCGAAGCGGAAATATCACACAAAAACAAGCAATTGGCCACTTCGATTTCCGGTCTGCTCAGGAAAAACGAATTTTTGATTCAGCTGAAGGACGAGATAGTAAAAATTGCTGATAAGACTTCCAATCCTGCAGCAGAAGAGAGGTTAAAGAAAATTATGGCCAGTGTTGATGAAAATTTAGAAGCCGATAATGAGTACGAGCAATTTGAAGATCATTTCGATGCTGTTCATGACAATTTCTTAAAGACCCTTAAAAAACAGTTCCTTCACTTGACGCCGAAGGACTTGCGGTTGTGTGCATATCTGCGAATGAACCTGAGCACAAAGGAAATTGCCCCGTTGTTAAACATCTCGCCACGAGGGGTAGAAATCAGCCGGTATCGCCTCCGGAAAAAGATGAACCTGCCCCATGACGCGAACCTCATTGAATTTATGCTAAGCATCTGATTTACTTAATTTGATGTAGTATTGATGTAGTCAGGATGTGACTGTTATGTGTTTTTCACTAAGTCCCACTTTTATTATTGTCTTAGATTTACCAGGATGTGTAACTGAGTGGTTTCAATCACTATGTGCGTAATCTGAATTTATAATCGCTGTTGGCAACTTTAAATCGCGGTTTTTTGGAAGAAGATAATATTGAGAAACAATTTATAACCTAATGCTAATTATATGTATTTGAAAATTTCACGATTATTAAAAGTAACCGTTGCCGTTATAATTTTCGGCATGGTTGTCGGCTCCGCCGCAGCTCAGGGGCTTTTGGTTTCCGGGACGGTTTCCGATGAAAAAGGAAATGGACTTCCCGGAGTTAATGTGCTGGTCAAAGGCACTTCCATTGGTATTTCAACTGATGCCTCAGGAAAATACTCCATCAGTGTACCAAATGCCAAAGCAACTTTGCTGTTCAGCTATGTCGGCTATCTTTCAACAGAAGAAGCTGTTAATGGCAGGGCCGTGGTCAATGTTTCGATGAAACCTTCAGCCTATGACCTTGCAGAAGCAGTGGTTGTGGGTTATGGTCTCCAGAAGAAAAGTCTGATTACCGGTTCAATTGCCAGAGTGTCCTCTGAGGAAATGGCACGGGGCAATAACCTGCGGATCAACCAGGCTTTGCAGGGAAAAACAGCAGGTGTTGTTATAATGAACAACTCTGGACAGCCGGGTGACTTTGTATCCGTCAGGATCAGGGGTATCGGGACTAATGGCGATGCTGAACCGTTATACATTGTTGACGGGTTGCCAACCAACGGATACGGTATTGATTACCTTAGCCCGTCGGATATTGAATCCGTTGAAGTTCTGAAGGATGCTGCTTCTGCAGCGATCTACGGTGCCCGCGCTGCCAACGGTGTAATTCTTATTACCACCAAACGCGGAGGCACAGGAAAAACCCAGATTACCTATGAAAACTATGTTGGCGTTCAGAATCCATGGCGCAAACTGGATGTTTTAAACAAGAACGATTACCTGATGCTTCAAAATGAAGCAGCCGCAAATGCAGGCCAACCCTGGAAATTCTCACAGGCTATGATGGATACCCTGAAATGGGATACCGATTGGCAGGATCAGATGTTCAACTACAACGCTCCGAAAACTAATCATCAGATTACCTTTTCGGGTGGGAACAACAAGGCCAGCTTCATGAGTTCAATCAACTATTATAAGCAGGACGGTATCGTGGCCAAAGGTAAATCGCAATTTGAACGTTTTACTTATAAGCTGAATACCGATTGGGATATGAATTTCGTTAAGGTAGGATCGAGCATAACTTTAGCCAACCTGAATAGTAAAGGGATTGCAGCCAACGATCATTTTGCAGCGACCAGTCTGATTCAGGCTCTCAACACCCCTCCTATCGTTCCGGTAACCTTTGCCGACGGTACCTGGGCAACCCCTGAAGATTTTGGAATCGGGATGCAGGAAATCACCAATCCGATCGCCATGTTATCCTATACCAATAGTGCAACCAATACGTATAAAGCTGTTGGAAATGCCTTTGCAACTTTCGATTTCGGCAAACTTTCGGATGCTTTAAATGGCTTAAGTTTCCGCACCTCTTTTGGCGGCGAATATGCGTTGGTAATCAACCGCGGATATACCCCAAAATATGATCTTGACGCAACACACAAAACTTTGATCAACGGGGTGTCGAGAAGCGAAGACAACTATATAAACTGGAACCTTGAAAACGTTCTGACCTATGATAAAACCATAGGGTCAAGCCATTTTACGGCATTATTGGGACATGCCGCACAGCGCAACCAATACAGCAATGTAGGCGGTTCTAAAAACGATGTTATCTTCAGCGATTTCGATCATGCCTATATTGATAATGCTGTTGATCCATTGTCAGCCACAATCTATGGCGGATATGGCGACCACACCATGTTGTCCTATTTCGGAAGGATTAATTATGACCTGATGGGACGCTATCTGATTACTGCCATTATGCGTATTGACGGTTCATCACGGTTTGGTTCCGCCAATAAATTCGGTACTTTCCCGTCTGTGTCGGCCGGGTGGATCTTCACCCAGGAATCCTTCATGAAAAATACAGCCTCGTGGCTAAGCTTCGGAAAATTGCGTGCCAGCTGGGGCCGGAACGGGAATGAATCCATTGGGGATTTCCGTTACACATCGATCATGGGCACCGGTTCTATTTATTATTTTGGTATGGGAAAAAATCAGTATAACGGGATGGTTCCTTCCCGGATTGCCAACCCAAGTCTGAGATGGGAAACCTCGGAACAAACCGACCTTGGATTGGATCTGGGCTTCCTGAATAACAAAATGACCTTTACGGCAGACTTCTACAACAAAACAACAAAAGACTGGTTAATCGAAGCTCCTGCCCCGCTGCTCGTAGGAAACGTTCCTCCGGTAATCAATGGCGGAACGGTTCAAAATATCGGGTTTGACCTTGAATTAGGATATCGTGAACATGTGGGTGAACTGTACATCGATTTTAAATTAATCGGCAATACCAATAAAAATACGGTTCTTGATATTCAGAACGAAGAACAGCGGTTACAAGGCGGCAGCGGCGGATTTGGCCAGGCCGATATTGTAAGGGCACAGGTCGGATCACCGCTGGGTGTATTTTATGGCGTCAAAACCGATGGGATTTTCCAGAATCAAGCTGAAGTTAATGCCCATGTAGATTCGGTTGGCCATTTAATTCAGCCCAATGCACAACCGGGTGACTTCCGGTTTGTGGATCAAAACGGTGATGGTACTATCGACAGCGAGGACCGCGTAGAAATCGGTAATCCTTATCCCGACTTCACCGGCGGCCTCAATCTGACCCTGGAGTACAAAGGTTTCGATATGAACATGTTCTGGTACGCTTCTTTGGGTGCTCAGGTTTGGGATGCAACGCGCCGTTATGATATGAACTTTACCAATTACCGCGGTTCAGCCCTCGAACGCTGGACCGGCGAAGGCACCAGCAATACTTATCCGCGCCTGACCTATTCCGATCTGAACCAGAATTTTAAAACCCCGAGTGACTTCTGGGTAAAGAATGCCGATTACCTGCGCCTGCGTAACCTGAGCCTTGGCTATACCCTCCCGGTAAAAGTGACAAGCTGGCTGCATATCAGTAAATTGAGAATCTATCTTGCAGGAGAAAACCTTCTGACATTTACCAAATATGATGGCTATGAACCAGAAATTGGTGGAGGAGTGTTCAGCTATGGCGTTGACCACGGTATTTACCCGCAAGCCAGGTCGATTTACGGTGGTATTAACGTTACGTTCTAATTGTTAACTATTTAAATCAAGCTAAAATGAAAAAAATACGATATATAGCTTACGCAGCCATTGTAATCTTCGGGATGCAGGCATGTACTAAAAGTTTCCTGGAGCTGGAGCCCAAGACTGGCCTGGTTGAAGACAATTTCTATAAAACCGAGAACGATGCTTTCCTGGCACTTACAGCAGTTTATCAGGCATTGGCGGTGCAAAACTGGCAGTTCATTCCGCTCATGTCGGATATTTTCTCGGATGATGCATTCGCCGGCGGAGCCGATGCAGGCGATATGAGCCAATGGCAAGAAATCGAACTGTCGCGGATGACCGACGCAAACGGTTCAGCCAGTGATTTATGGAACCGGTGTTACACCGCGATTTATCGCGCCAACCTGTATCTGGAAAAAGAAGGCGGAATTACCTGGACCAACCCGGCAAACCAAAAGCGTTTTGCCGCTGAAGCCAAATTCATTCGCGGTTACATTTTTTGGGATCTTGCCCGTCACTATGGCTGGGTTCCGATTATCACATCGGTATTGCCTTCCATCGATGACTATCGCAGTGTTACCCAAAACAACCCTTCGGAAGTTTATACCCAGGTTGCTAAGGACCTTCTCGATGCACTACCGGATCTTCCGGATATTGTTCCCTCAACGGAGGTTGGCCGTGTGACCAAATACGCTGCCGAAGCGCTTATCGCCCGCATCTACCTGTATCATACCGGTATAAAAACCGCCATACCTGAATTAGGGCTGACCGGTGCATGGACCAACGGAACGACAACCATTGATAAAGCCTATGTACAGACCGCACTGGATGACATCATTACCAATGGCGGATATACGCTTCTACCTAATTATGCTGATCTTTTCGACTGGGCTCATCAAAACAGCAGTGAATCCATTTTTGAATTGCAGTATTCCGAAAAAGCTAAATCCGGCGATTGGGGTGGTTGGGGAATTCACGCTAATTTCTCGGTCATCTTTTACGGCATGCGCAACGCTGCCGGGTTTGGTGGTGTTTGGGATGCAGGATGGAGTTTTGCAACCATAACCTGGTCATTGGTAAATGAATATGAAGCCGGCGATCCGCGAAAGGATGCTACCATTTTTAACGCAGATGCCGAATCGGGCACCTATCTTCGTGCTTTCGAAAATACCGGGTATTTTAATAAGAAATGGATGCCCAGGAGCGCTTTCCAGGCAACAGCAGGTTCTCGTGAACTTAACTACCCGGCTAACTTCATCGATATCCGTTTGGCAGATGTATTGCTGATGGCTTCGGAGATGTACCTAACCGATAATCCATCCAAAGCCAAAGATTATCTGAATTTAGTCAGAACCCGTGCCATGGGTGCATCGGCTGCTCTAAATACGGTTACCCTGAATGATATTTTGCATGAGCGTCGTGTGGAACTTGCCGGCGAAGGCTCCCGTAAATGGGATCTTCTCCGCCAGGGCCTCAATTATACCAAAACCAAAATTGACGCCAGCTTCAATGTTCCTTCAACTGCTCCGAACAAGCAGGATTTTCAGGGAAGAGCTTTTGATCCGCAAACCTATGGAATGTTCCCGATTCCGGGTGTAGAGATCCGCAACTGCAATACGGGTGTATTAAACCAGTATGTACCTAAATATAAATAAATCAGTGTTCAGTGAGTACGCTACAAATCTGACAAGAATTTAAAAATTATTTACGAATGAAAAATCTAAAATATATCCTATTCCTGGCCGTATCGGCCTTAATACTCGGCTCCTGCGAACCGACCGTACTGCCAACACCCGATATTGGTGCAGCTCCAACGGCCGCTGACCTGCAAATCACGATAACTCCCGGTGCGGATGCCTTCCATTTTGTGATCGAAAATAAGTCGACTATTACAGGTATAGCAGCCTGGGATCTTGGAAACGGAAACACCGCCAGCGGTGAAAAAGTAGTTGCCTACTACCCGGTACCGGATACTTATACCGTTAAACTGTCCCTTTATACAAAAGGAGGAAATGCTTCGATAACTAAGAGTATCACTACTAATGAAACCGACTGGGCCTATTTTTCCGACCCGGTTATTACCTTGCTTTCGGGCGGAATTGATGCAGTAAACGGCAGATCATGGGTAATGGACAGCCTGGCTCAGGGACACATGGGTGTTGGCCCGGATCTGGCAAACAGCACAACCTGGTGGAGTGCGGGCCCCCTGGTTAAATCTAATAAAGGGCTGTATGATGATGTACTGAATTTTAAACTCACCGGTTTCGCTGCAACCTATGATAATAAAGGGGTTAGCTATGTGAAGGATTTCCGCAGGAACGATGCGGCCTATTCTAATCCCAGGATGAACGACACCGATTATATGGTCGACTATCCCGGACCAATCTCCGGAACCTGGTCGTTCCTTGTCAGAGACGGTAAAAAGTATCTGAAATTATCCGGGCCAAAACCGATCTTTCCATGCTTTGATACAGGCGCCAAGGACGGTGAATATCAAATCCTCAACATTTCCGAAAATGGCCTGGAACTGGCTTGCATCGGCGGTGATGGCAATGCATGGCATTACCTGCTGATTCCCCAGGGGTACGTTTTACCTACCATTAGTTTCGATGCCGTATTTGCTCCCACCGCCAATCCGAATGAATATGAGTTTTCATTGGCCAACCTGAAAATACCAGCCGGATTATCCGTGACAAATGTGTTATGGACCTTTGGCGATGGCAACACCGTTGAAACTACCAACCCCAATCAATCGCAGGTAAATACTTTTATGCGCAAAGGCACTTATGTTGTTTCGGTTGAAGTGACTTCCTCGGAAGGTAAAACCTATACCAAGGACCTCTCCGTTGTTGTTGTTGCCAACCATCCTGATTATGTGGAATATCTCCTCAATGCCATGGTTATGTACAACGATTTTGGTGAGACTATCCTGACTCCTGCCGGACTGGATCTGTCCGGTGGTACCGCTACCCTCGCCGTGGTTTCCAATCCGGATCCAAGCACGTATCCTAACCGGAGTAAAAATGTGGCCCTGTTTACCAAAACAAACAACGACTGGGCCAATGTTTACATCTTACTGCCTGAAGGATACCGTTTTGATATCACAAAACAGACCAAATTCAAAGTGCTTGTTTACGGTACAGCCGGACAGGAAGTATTAATGAAACTGGAGAATACTGACAGGGCCGGAAATGCGTGGCAAACCGGATGCGAATTGAAACAGAAGATTACCGCAACAAACAAATGGGAAATCATGGAGTTTGATTATGCCGGTGCTCCTGCAGGGTTCGACTGGACAGGGGATATTTTCACAACGAATATTGCCACTGACGACCGGTTTAATCATGGCTTCTATAATGTGGTTCGGATCATGTATCAGCCGGGAAATCACGATGCAACTTTCAGCGTGTATCTCGATGACATCGCCGGACCTCATGTTGCCGGATTAAAATAGTGACTTTCTTTTCATAATTATTAGTATTTGGAAATCAGGGGTTACCGTGGAATGTACCGATTTTTTTGGAATTTCTCTGGTAACCCCTTTCTTTTTTGAAAACAAGAATGGCTTTTTTACCCTATCTATATAAAAAAATACTATTCTTCCTTCTGTTAGTTTGGTCGCTTGAAAGTGTGGGTCAGAGCAATGCTTCCCGGTATTGGGGAATCATGGACGATGTTTCACTCGGCGACACAACTTCTATTTCTCAGTTGCGCATACAATTCGGAAAACAACCCGTTTTTGTTTCGCGCATACCGGATTGGAATCCGGCAGGATTGAATTTTCCGGCTGCTGAATGTGATCAGATCAAAGCTGCAGGCAGCATTCCATTTATTTCTATCGATCTGTTGATCTCTTTATCAGATATTTTAAAGGGTAAATACAATGCGGTTCTGGAACAATTTGGTGCAAAAATCCATAGTTTCAATAGTCCCTTGTTTATCCGATGGGCACGCGAGCCTAACAGCGACTGGAATTCCTGGAACGGTTCGAAAAATCCGGAAGGGGCCAGAATTTACACAGATGCCTACCGGTATGTGGTTGATAAAATCACAGAAGCCCATCCGGCAAAGCCCATTATGCTCGCCGAAACAGGATGTGCCCCCAATGGAGGGGATAAAGCTGTCTGGATCAACGATCTGTTTCAATCCTTAAAAGTCAATTTCACCCAAATCAGGGCCATTATCTGGAACAATCGCCAAACCTCTGCTGATTGGCGCCTTTCTTCACCCGCTTCGGCCGCAACTGCTTTTGCAGCAGGACTTTCCGATTCCTCATTTTTGGACAATATATCCGGTTTGGAATCTTTGCACATCAATTTCCCGAAATACACCAGGCCTGTAAACCAAGGATTTCTGAGAGCCTCAGGTAAAAAAATTATTGACGGCAATAACCGCGAAATCCTTCTCCGCGGGATGGGTCTTGGAGGCTGGATGCTACAGGAGGGTTATATGCTTGAAACCGGCGATTTTGCCGGAACCCGGCATGAAATCAAAGCCAGAATAAAAAACTTGGTCGGACAAGCCGGTATGGAGCAATTTTACGATGCCTGGCTGGCTAATCATGTCACCAAAGCAGATATCGACACCCTGGCCAGGTGGGGATTTAATTCAGTGAGGCCTGCACTCCACTACAACCTGTTCACCCTCCCCATTGAAGATGAGCCGGTAGGAGGCCGGCAAACGTGGCTGGAAAAAGGATTTGTGATGCTCGATAGCCTGGTCTCCTGGTGCGCTGCCAATCAGATGTATGTGATACTGGATCTTCACGCGGCCCCCGGCGGACAAGGCCGCGATAATAATATATCAGACAGGGATCCCAATAAACTCTCCCTCTGGGAAAACGCTGCCGGAGTACCGTTTTCCCTGCTTTCCGCAAAAACTGACGATATGGGAAAGCAGATCATACTGACTTTCAATAAACAACTATCCGGATTCCCGGCATCGGGATCGCAGTTCACTCTCTCTGTCGGGAGCAAAAACTATGTACCTGATTCTGTCACTTTCGAATCGATCAATCCTCCATCCATAAGGCTGTGGTTTGGTTCCATTTTTTCAGATACCGATATATTAAAACTTTCCTTCAACGGAAATCAGATAACCAGCTCCGGCGAAGATATTTTAGAACCATTCGCTGATGTTCCCGTTGTCAATACGATCATCCCGCGATTGCCGATTCCGGGAATCCTGGAAGCCGAGAATTACAGCGTGAACAGCGGTTTTATTTTTGAGCCCTGCAGTGACACCGGAGGCGGAACAAATGCAGGCTGGACCGATGCAGGCGACTACCTGGAATTTCCGCTACGGATCGCTGAGATGGCCCTCTATCAAGTAACCTACCGGTATGCCTGCAATTCCGGGACCTCAAAAGCTGAACTGTTTATTATTGATGACACCATGCAGTCGATGCATACCGTGGACTTTGCAGCTACCGGCGGCTGGCAGAACTGGAGTTCGGTAACGGTATCCGACAGTTTGCCGGCGGGGTTGAAAACCATCCGGATAACTGCACTGACGAGCGGGTTCAACCTCAACTGGATTGAATTTATTAAAGTTCCAGGCACCACCGATTCGATTGTTGTTGCCAAGGCCGCATTCAAATTATTCCCGAATCCGGCGGAAAACTTTGTTATCTTTGAGATCAGCAATCCCAATGGCAAATCCCGGCAACTGGAATTAATGGATATGCTGGATCGCATTCTATATAAGCAGGATACTCCTTCAACCATTACCGCAAAATGCACCGTTAATACCTCTGGTTATCTTCCGGGAATCTATCTTATCCGTGTGGGTGATGAACAAACCTTAGGAACTCAACCTCTTTTGATCAAAAATATGAAACCATAAATCTTATGAAAAAAATTATTTTCCTCGCAGCAATGAGCATTCTTGGCATTACCGCTTGTAAAACAGTTGTCAAAGAGACTCCTGACAATTCCGAAAAGGAGGTGATGAAAAAAGCGGATAGCGTTTTGGCTTTGATGACCCTCGATGAAAAGATCGGCCAGTTAAATCAATTCTCCGGCGATGGCGAGTTAACCGGTCCGGTTGCCTTAAGGCCTGATTTATTGCAAAGCATCCGGGATGGGAAGGTGGGTTCCATGCTGAACATCAATGGAGCAGATTATACCCGGAAAATCCAGAAAATTGCCATTGAAGAATCCCGTTTGAAGATCCCCCTGATCTTTGGTTATGATGTCATTCACGGCTATAAAACCATCTTTCCCATACCTTTGGGAGAAGCAGCATCCTGGGACATTGAAGTGGCTGAAAGATCGGCACGCATCGGTGCCACAGAAGCCGCTGCAGCCGGTCAGCACTGGACCTTTGCCCCGATGGTTGATATTGCCCGCGATCCGCGCTGGGGACGCATCATGGAAGGCTCGGGCGAAGATCCTTATCTGGGATCAAGATTGGCTGAGGCCAGAGTAAAAGGCTTTCAGGGCAAAAATCTGGCCGATATCACCACCATTCTGGCATGCGCCAAACATTATGCGGGATATGGGAATGCCCAGGCAGGCCGAGACTATTACACCACCGATATGAGCGATAACACCCTTCGTGAAATATACCTGCCG
The DNA here is from genome assembly GCA_007280905.1 of Porphyromonadaceae bacterium. Classification (GTDB taxonomy): domain Bacteria; phylum Bacteroidota; class Bacteroidia; order Bacteroidales; family UBA12481; genus UBA12481. Next base: position 16,945 of record QYQM01000144.1, read on the forward strand.
CCTTTCAAGGCAGCAGCAAAAGCCGGTGTGGAAACCTTTATGTCGGCATTCAATGACCTGAACGGGGTACCGGCAACCGGTAACAAATATCTGATCCACGATATCCTTAAAACCGAATGGGCCTTTAAAGGGATGGTTGTCAGTGACTGGGGATCGATATCCGAGATGATTCCCCATGGGATAGTTGCAAACAAATATGAAGCCGGCGACCTGGCTTTCAATGCCGGGGTGGATATGGATATGGAAGGCAACGTCTATCTCACGGAGATGAAGAATCTGTTGAAAGATGGAAACATTACCGAAGCCCAAATCGATGAATCCGTGCGCCGTGTTTTACGGTTGAAATTTCTACTCGGGCTCTTTGAAGATCCTTATCGCTACAGTAATACTGAACGTGAATCACAAACCTTATTAAAACCCGAATTTCTCGCTGAGGCCCGCGATGCAGCGAGGAAGTCATTTGTTCTGCTTAAAAACGAGAACCAGGTGCTGCCGCTGAATATATCAGTAAAAAGTGTCGCCCTGATCGGTCCGGCCGCCGATGCAGCGGATGATATGATTGGAAACTGGTCGGGACGCGGCGAAGGAAAACATGTCATTACACTTAAAAAAGAACTGGAAACCCGGTTAGGTGCCGGTAAAGTGCTCTATGCCAAAGGTGCAAACTTCAACGACAGCGATAAATCCGGGTTTGCTGCTGCAATGGCTGCCGCACGCCGGGCCGATATAATCATTGCTGCTTGCGGAGAAGCGGGGATGATGTCGGGCGAAAGTATGAGCCGTGCCGATATCTCCATCCCTGGGGTCCAGGAAGAATTGATCCTTGAGATGGCAAAACTGGGAAAACCGATGGTATTGGTGCTGTTCAACGGACGGCCGCTAATCCTGACCAAGGTAAACACCTTTGTACCAGCCATTCTGGAGGCCTGGATACCCGGAACTATGACGGGCCCGGCCTTATGCGATGTTTTGTTTGGAGAATATAATCCCTCGGGGAAGCTTCCGGTTACCTTCCCATATTCGGTGGGGCAGATCCCTATCTATTATAATCATAAAAACTCCGGCCGACCGGGCAGTCAGGAACAGAAATTCACCTCTCGCTATCTGGATGTTCCAAATGATCCTCTTTTCCCGTTTGGTTATGGATTGAGTTACACCCAGTTTGCGTATAACAATCTGATTCTTAGTGAATCCATCGTGTCCGACATCCACCCGCTGGAAGTCAGGGTTGATATAAAAAATACAGGGCTGGTAGCCGGAACTGAGACCGTTCAACTGTATATTCGCGACCTGGTTGGATCCGTAACGCGCCCGGTTAAAGAACTCAAAGGCTTTACGAAAGTGATGCTGAAGGCCGGAGAGGTTCAGACCGTCAGTTTTAAAGTGGCCAAAGAAGATTTATCCTTTTACAACCGTGAGGGGGTTTGGGGTACTGAGCCGGGTAAATTCAAAGTATTTGTAGGAACCAATTCCCAGAATACCATAGAGGCAGGCTTTGAGTTGAAATAAACTGAATACTTACCACGGAGACACAGAGATCACGGAGTTCCAAGGAGATAAGTCTTTAAACATCTTCGCAAATTCTTCTCTGTGTTTCTCTATGTTCTCTGTGTCTCCGTGGTTTTTTGCTGCTGAATATTTACGAAAAAAATTACTAATGAGAAATATTTTCCTTTTCCTGGCACTGGTTCTAACCGTATCCTGTGTCAATAATAACCCGGGATCCCGCAAACTCGTCTGGAGTGATGAGTTCAATGGAACAGGACTGCCCGATGCCTCAAAATGGAGTTACGATACCATAGGAAATGCAACCGGTTGGGGAAATAACGAATGGCAGAACTATACGGCAGGACGAATCGAGAACGCTTTTGTCGAAAACGGAATGCTGCATATCAAAGCTATCAAGGAACCAACCGGCGATAAGCAATATAGCTCGGCCCGATTAATCACCAAAGGTAAAGGCGATTGGCTGTTTGGCCGGATAGAGGTGCGTGCCAAATTGCCAGGGACTCTTGGTATCTGGCCGGCTATCTGGATGTTACCCACCGATTGGGAATATGGAGGATGGCCAAAATCAGGCGAGGTCGATATTATGGAGCATGTGGGGTATATGCCTGATTCGGTATTTGCCTCGGTACATACCGAAAGTTTCAATCATGTTATTCGCACCCAGCGAACCAAAGGATTTTACCTGCCCGACCTTCATGAACAGTTCCACGTGTATGCGGTTGAATGGGATTCCGCTATGATCAAGGCCTTTGTGGATGATAAAATGTACTTTTCATTCAAAAAAGAAGCCGCTAATCCGAAAGTCTGGCCATTTGACAAGAAGTTTCATCTCCTGCTGAATGTTGCCGTCGGAGGGAACTGGGGAGCAGTGAAAGGGGTTGATGATACCGGATTCCCGCAGGAAATGATTGTTGATTATGTGAGAATTTATCAGTAATACTTTATAATGACCTCATCCTCTGGTTTTATCAAACTTCTGACCGTAACAATAGTTTTGGCTTTATTTCAGATATCAGCCGGACAAGCGCAGTTCAACGCACTTGTTTGGTCGGATGAATTTGATTACACCGGACTCCCTGCGGCCGGTAAATGGACCTGTGAAGAGGGTGGCAATGGCTGGGGGAATAATGAGCTGCAGTATTATACCATGAACCGGATACAGAATGCCCGCGTTGAAAACGGGGTTCTGATCATTGAAGCACTGAAAGAGAACTACAACGGCAGGGAATACACATCGGCGCGACTGGTTTCAACCGGCAAAGGTGATTGGCTATACGGGCGGATGGAGATACGCGCCAAACTGCCCGGAGGGAAAGGCACCTGGCCTGCCATCTGGATGCTTCCAACCGATTGGGCTTATGGTAACTGGCCCTCGAGCGGGGAAATCGATATCATGGAACATGTTGGATATGACCCCACTCATGTGTTTGGCACGGCCCACACAGAGATCTACAATCATAATCTGGGCACTCAGAAAGGCAGTTCGGTAACCGGTTCCGACTGGGAAACCGCTTTTCACGTGTATGCCATTGAATGGTCACCCACCAAGATCGATTTCATTGTCGACGATAATAAGTACTACACCTTCAACAATGAAGGAGGATGGGAAAAATGGCCGTTCGACAAGCGGTTTCATTTCATATTGAACCTAGCTGTAGGCGGAAGCTGGGGCGGTGCGCAGGGAGTGGATCCCTCCATTTTCCCCGGGCGTATGGAAATTGATTATGTGCGGGTTTATCAGATGGCTGATCTTAAAATTACAGGACCGGCTTATCTGGAACCCGGACAAATAGCAAAGTATCAGGCCACCCGTTTCACCGATGCGGTTTATGATTGGCACATACCATCTGACGCTCAGATAACTGCAGGAGCAGGAACTTTCGAAATAACGGTAAAATGGGGAACATTTGAAGGGGATATAGCTTTGAATGTGACCATTGGTACCAACAACATCACTGCGGCAAATTTCGTAAAAACAGTTGCGGTTCCCTCTGAGAATACCTTTTGGTTTGGCAATCTCACCGATGGAAACACATCAGATCTGACAGTAAACACCATAGACGGAAGTACATACGAATTCTCTGAATCGAGTGAAAGCCTCAAGGTGGTTTATTTGACCGTAAATCCCGGCAGCTGGCCAAAATTTGAACTCACTATACCGAGGCCGGTCAACCTGAAGAATCATCCCTGGTGCGTGATCAATCTGAAAACTTTTAACCTGAGCCATTCCGTATCGCTCCGGTTTGATTTTGCCGATATTAACGGTGTTGAAACCAATGCCACGCCCGTTTTCAGGCCAACGATCATAGGAGATGGCCTCTTCCACCTTTATCAGAATAATTATACCGGCAGGTGGTTATCGTCGTCCCCCGCGGTTGGGCAGGTAGTTGATTCCACCCGGATCATTAAGCTGACAACCTATATAAACGGCGGGGTTCTCGGTCAGTCGAATAAAACGGACAGTATCTGGATTGAAAGCATCCGGTTTTTAACCAGCCCGCTGACATTGGTTGACCAACAGGAACTTCCGGATAACGCAATCCGCATTTTTCCCAATCCTGTAGCTGACCGGTTAACTGTTACTTCCAATAATATCATTGAAAAGATTGAGATATTTGATATCAGGGGGATGCGGGTAAAAAGAATAACTGATGTTAAGAATTCCGCTGCCGAAATCAATACCGCAACATTACCTCCCGGGGTATATTTAATCCGGTTCCGTACAGAAGCAAGTTGGGGAAATCCGTTGAAGTTTGTGAAAAGATAAAAACTGTCCACTGATGGTGAGGATAACACTGATTTTGGCATTTGCCATCAGTGTTATCAGCGGACAGTAATACCTGAACCTTGTGCCGGGCTTTGCCACTTAAATTCCGAAATTTTAAATTTTACTTAATTTTGGGATTACATTCCCTAAATTTTACTTAATTTTGGGATTATATTCCCAATTTTAGGATAAAATGATAGAAAGAGTGCTTAATTCGATCATCCGCGAAAGGCTTTTTACCGGAAAAGCAATCATTCTGATGGGTGCCAGGCAGACCGGTAAAACAACTCTCTTGCATGAGATAATCTCAGGAATGCCGGATACATTGTGGCTCGACGGCGATGTTCCTGAAGTAAAAAAATTATTTGAGGAGGGATCTCCCGACAGGTTCCGAGCCCAATTTGCCGGGAAAAAACTGATTGTCCTGGATGAGGCACAGAGAATTAAAGATATTGGAATCCGGCTTAAACACCTCACGGATCATTTTAAGGAGCTGCAGGTTATTGCCACTGGCTCATCCTCTTTTGAACTGGCGAACGAGGTTAATGAGCCCTTAACCGGCCGGAAATGGGAATATAATTTATTCCCCTTGTCCTTCTCCGAGATGATTAAACATAACGGTTACATCAAGGAAAAGAGCCTCCTTACCCATCGTCTGGTTTATGGCTATTATCCGGAAGTTGTAACCTCTGAAGGGAATGAGAGAGAGGTTCTGAAAAGCCTTTCCGACAGCTATTTGTTTCAGGATATACTAAAATGGGAGCAGATAAAAAAGCCCGACAAACTTACCAGGCTATTGCAAGCACTTGCTTTCCAGATCGGGAATCAGGTTTCAGATAACGAACTATCTCAACTGATTGGGATGGACCATAAAACGGTGGGAAAATACCTGAACCTGCTGGAAAAGGTTTACATAATTTACCGTCTGCCAAGTTTTGCCCGGAATCTCAGGAATGAACTTAAAATGAGCCGAAAGATTTATTTTTTCGACAACGGGATTCGCAATGCCCTGATTTCCAACTTTCAGATTCCTGAAATGCGGCAGGATGCCGGTGCCTTATGGGAAAATTTCATGATAAGCGAACGCATGAAGTACAACCATTACAACCAGAAATGGTGCAATACCTACTTCTGGCGCACCCGTGAACAACAGGAAATCGATTACATTGAAGAATACGATGGTAAACTTCATAGTTATGAATTTAAATGGAATCCCCTGTCCAAAACCCGTTTCCCAAAAACCTTCCTGAAAGCCTATCCCGATTGCGAAACACAGGTAATCACTCCGGAAAATGTTGATGGGTTTCTGATAGTCTGACAAAATGTAATGAAATCACGTTTCATCCGTATTACTCTCTGAATTGATACCGCATGCATCAAAAGACCTTCCTGGATCTGATTGAGCCGCTCAAACCCCGATTGTTCGGGTTTGCTTACCGTATGCTCAGAAACAGGGAGGATGCACAGGATGCGTTGCAGGAACTGATGATGAAACTGTGGAATAACCGGAAAACATTGGCAACAAAAGGAAATATAAAGACCTACTGCTTTACGGCCTTGTACCATGATTGCATTGACCGGTTGAGAAAACGAAACCGGTTCCGGCTGGTTACCGGCTCTGATCTGATCGAAATCGAGGACAAGGTGAACGTTGACCTGTATTTTGAGAACAATGACCTGATCCGGCAAATCCGGGAAGCCATGGACAACCTGCCTTACAAACAGAAGGTTATTCTTGAACTGAGGGATTTCCAGGAGTTTGATTATGAAGAAATTGCTAAAATGATGAACATGACCGTTAATGCCGTGCGGGTTACTGTTGCCCGGAGCCGTGCAGCGATATCGGAAAAAATGAAAAAGGAGATCAGCTATGGAACAGGAACACTTTGATCCGGACTTTAAGGAGCTTTACGATAGATATATTCGCGAAGAGCAGGAAGAGGCCCGGAAAATATACAATGAAATCGCCCCTGAACTCACGCTCCCCGCCAGGCACATCCGTCGCTGGTGGTATCCGGTGGCGGCTGCTGTCCTGATACTGACTGCGGGAACCTGGGCGGTGACATCGGACCAGAGCCCATTCCGATCGAAGCCCAAATATACCGAAGCTGAAGTAAGACAATCGCTTGAAAAAACCATCCGGGCCTTATCGATCTATAGTAAAACGGTACGGGAAGAATTCAGCCGGGTTGAAGATCTCACGGCCATGACCGAGGCTATCAAACCCGGGAAAAGGACCCCGGCCATTGACCCAAAATCAGATTCAAACACCATTAAAAACTAATTACCATGAAAAAATTTATTCTTATTCTGATGACCTTTCTACCCCTGGCCCTGGCGGCACAGGTGAGTACAACCGGAACCACGGCAACCTCAGTCAATCCAACCACCGGACTTGACAGAGCAACCGGTGTTACCTTAATAAACGCAAAAACCGGCTTGACAGAATTATTAAACCGCTATTCCGACAACTTCCGCTATAGTTTTTTCGAAGTCAGCGAAGATATGTTTAAGGCTTTCTGCGAGTTGGAATATGCTGATTCAACATCTATTGCCTTGTTTAAAAAGATTAAATCGGTAAAAATGCTCGAAGTTCAGTACACTCCCGAGGAATTGAAAAAAATGGAAAAGAAAAACGCGGTAACCCCTTATGCTGATTCCTGGTTTTATGACGATATCACTAGTGAGTTGGATATTACCGGATACAATCAGCTGCTAAAATCACGCAACAACCATTCCATGGCCCTCTTTCTCAAAAAAGAATTCGGACCGGGCGACAATGAATTTCTGCTGATTACTGATAAAATGGTGATTGATATCCGCGGCGATATCATGATCAAAACCATTTACCAGATGGAAGAGATGATGGGGTATGTGCAGCAGATACTTCCAAACTAAGGCTCAAGTAAGGGACAAGGCTCAAGGCTCAAGTAAGTTTAAAGAAATAAAGGTAAAACCAAGGATAAACGTCCGGTGAACTGACCACACTTCAATCCTTGATTTGACTTGATTCTACTTCTTCATACTTACTTGAGCCTTATTCCACCGGCTGGGTGAATTTAATCTCATACGCTTCGGAATATTGCTGACCGTGACGGGTGGGGCCAACTATTTCAATTCCAGGGAGTTTCTTCAGTGCTTTTAACAGAACTGAATCCTGGGCAATGGCATTTCCTGCCAGTAACAAAAGCAGGAGCAACAAACTAACAGTAAGCTTTTTCATATCGGTCGGATAATAATTTTCGTTACTTTTAACAGGGGCGAAAAGATACTCTATTCCTCGCAAAGAGGCAAAGACGCAAGGTGCTTGCTGAAACCAATTAAGAAACGAATACTGCAGTCGAGGTTCTTTCATATTGTTTATATTTACAAAAAATAAAATGCCATGGGCGCAATAATTATTAAAGCTGATAATCAAAGCAATAAGATACTCGCAGAGCTTGCTAAAAAGCTTGGTGGAAATGTTATGAATTTGAAGGATGAGCAGTTCGAGGATTTCATGCTTGGTTCTTTAATGGATTCTGTCAAAACCGGCGAAACGGTTTCCCGGGATTCTGTTATGAAGAAACTAAAGGGTAAATGATTATTGAATTTGATAAATCATTTGACAAGGCGCTTGATAAAATCAGGGATAAATCCTTGTTTCCACGAGTTGAAAAAATTATTCTAAATATCGAGAAATCAACCTCTTTATCCGAAGTTTCAAACATTAAAAAGGTATCGGGATTTCAGGATTATTTCAGAATACGTATTGGTGATTATAGATTAGGATTTGAGAAAATTGGGGTAAATACTGTTAGATTTATCATAATAGCTCATAGAAAAGATATTTATAAGCTATTCCCATGATAAAAATGAACAAATTCCTGATTCTGGCACTTTTGTTGTTGGTTGCGGCATGTGCTCCCAAAAAACCTTCAGGGGAAACAAAAACCCTTACCGAAAACGGTCAATCCATTTTATATGTCGATATGGATCAGTCCCGCGATACCATTGATTTTGATATTTCCGCCCTTGTCGATTCATGCCGGGTGATCAGGTTAGAGAACCGACCCGAGGCATTAATCGGACGGGTATCGGGAATGGCTTTTACGGATAACCGTATTTATCTGTATCATCAGATGAAGTACCTGATGTCCTTTGATTACCAGGGGAAATACCGGGAACAAATCGGAAACCTGGGGAAAGGACCGTACGAATATGTGTATCTGAACAATTTGGCTCTCAGTGAGAACGGATCTTGGATTCTCGGACAACCCCATCATATTGATCAGTATATTATTTTCAATTCAAAAGGGGAAGGCAAAATGTTGGTGCCAAGAAAACTGGGTGGTATTCCTGAGGTGATGATTTTGAATGATAACCAGGTGGTTGAGTTCGGTTATAAGGGTATCGATGTCGAAAACACAGATGATAAAAATATCAGCCTTTACATCCAGGATTTTTCAGGCAATATCCTCCTCGAACGAAGTCCGCTGTACCTTGCCAGTTTTTACCGGATAGGTGGTAATTTCCTACCAATTAGCTTTTATCGGTTCAAAGACCAATTCCACGTACATTTCTCGCGTGACACCCTGTTCAACCTGAATATCAATACCGGGTCGCTTGTTCCGCTGGCTGTATTTACCGCATCGCAAAACGGATATGACTATCCCCGGATTGAGAAAGAACTGGATGCCGGTTTGAGCACCTCGCTGGACTATACTGGCAAGGTTTATGCCGAAATTCATGCCGAGACTCCCAGATATTATCTGATACGGCAAATGAAGCAGCAACTTGGAGCAAATGGTGACCAGACCCCGCAGGCAGTGAACTATTTCTCCGTCGATAAAAAGAAAAAAACCACTCATCCGGTCAGGTTAAAGGATTCTTTCTATGGTATGGACCTGGAGGGAGAAGGAAATCCAATACCCTTTCAACATTGGTCGATTATCGATAATAAGTATGGGGTACTTAATTTTCAGGCCATCGAACTGAAAGAGGAAATTGCCAGGCGGTTGAAAGATCCTCAATTGTCAGCTGAACTTAAGAACAAACTTAAAGCACTGGACAGCAGCATCTCCCAGGAGGATAATCTGGTGTTGTTTGTGTATTATCTGAAGAAGAGCTAAACAATGCTGATGGATATTTTAGCTCTGCATTCAGATTTCACCTCCAGACTTGGAAAGGAGGTCTACCTAGCAACAAAACATTCTCAATTTCGTTTGAATCATTGAATAGAAAAGGCCAAATGTTCTACCTTTAATAAAAATCAGGGACCATGCTTACAAAGGATAAATTAAACAGATCGATCACTAACCTGCCCGACTCATTTACCATTGATGAATTAATAGATCAACTGATTTTTATCGAGAAAGTTGAAGAGGGATTAAATCAATCTGATAAAGGCAAAGTTGTTTTTAATGAGGACGTTAAACTTATTATTGATAAATGGTCAAAATAGTATGGACTGAATTATCAGCGAGATTACTAAAGAGAGATAACTTGAAATAGATCCAAAACACTTGAAAAGATTGCTTTCTAATACTCACGTAGTCTGTCTGGGTTTATTCCTGATCTCCTTTCAATCCTGCAAGCATACCAAAATAGAAGCAACCTCTGAGGCCGAAAAGCTTCCAATCCACATCGACCTCATTAATAATCTCGAAAATAAAAAAGATCTCTTTTTATCCGATTTTGCAGACAGTGTCAGCTATGTCGCGCTGGAAACAAGCGACAATTCCCTTCTTCCTGAGATGTCAAAGGTTATCCCGGTTAAAGGAGGATATTTAATCATTGCCAACAGGCATCCATTGTTCTATTTTGATGCCTCGGGAAAATTCATCCGAAAGATTGGTGGCATCGGTTCCGGACCCGGTGAATATAAATTCTGCTGGATGACCCAGTATGATCCGGGGTCAGAGTTGATTTATGTTTGCGAGAACTATAAAAAACTGATTCTGGTCTTTACTCTTGCAGGCACCTATTGCAAGTCGATAAAATTCAATGATTTAGCAACAGGGTTTCACGTTTTTAATAACCGTACTATTTTTCTTTATTCCAAATTCTCACCTTCCGATCCAAACTTATCGGTGTTGTCATTACTTGATTCAACCGGAACATTAATTTCTTCGTTTGAAAGAACCATTGACAGAGCGCCGGTTTGGTCAGCAAACACGATGGAAATTTATGTTCAATGCGATCCATCAGCCATATTGTTGCCCAATTCATTTAGTGATACTGTTTTTCAATTGAACGAAGATTTTGAGGTTACCCCATTCTGTACCTATAATGTTGGAAATCATTTAATTCCACCAGATATTCTTGACAATCGCGAATTATTCATCGAAACATCCCAGAACTATATTGCTGAAATTAGTACATGGGCCTATCCTTCGATAATAATTACCAGATTTCATTATCAAGGAAAATCATACACCGGATATTATCAGAAGTCTATAAAGGAATTTCATCTGCTAAATAACCCGGATAGCCTAATGGGTTATATTAAGAATGACCTCGACGGTGGACCTTCCTTTTCCACCGGTACATTCGAATATTACAACGCTTCAACCCAGATATCCTATCGGCTTATTCAGCCAGTTTACCTGTTGGACTATAAAAAAAAGGCTATTTCACCTCACAAAATATAAAGAGGCCTGAAGACCATCAGCAATTTCTGGAGTTTTTAGATTCGTTGAATGAGAATGATAATCCGGTCATCATGATCACTTACATGAAAAAAAGATAAAAACCGACAACCGACAACTGACAACATTATGGCCAAAAATTAAGAATTCAAGACATTAAATTCACCATACTGCGCAATTTTTATATATTTTTGTGCAGTACGTGTAAATATTTTCACCTATGCTACAAGATATCATAGCCGGACAAAAAGCAGAAATGGAAAAAAAACTCCAGGACCGGTATGTCGAAAGAGAAACCGTATTAAAGGGCTTCGATACCGATCTGATCAGTGTGATCATTGGACCAAGGAGAGCAGGAAAATCCTTTTTCGCGATGCATTCCGCAGGAACAAAACCGGGCATCGGCTATGCAAATTTTGATGAAGAACGGCTTCTGCAGATCGGGAATTTCGATGAAATAATTTCGGCGATCCGCGCGGTTTATCAGGACCCGAAGATCCTGCTCTTTGATGAGATTCAAAATGTAAGCCAGTGGGAGATCATCGTGAACCGATTGCACCGCCATGGCTATAAGTTACTGCTTACCGGAAGCAACTCCCATTTATTAAGCAGTAACCTCGCAACTCATTTGACAGGTCGTCACTTTTGCTCCTATGTTTTTACTTTTTCATTTAAAGAGATCCTGAGCCTTTTTCCTCCCTCTGAAATCATCGCGGACCTCCAGCATCAATGCTTTGAATACGTTACGAAAGGAGGCTTTCCTGAAGTCTGGGTCAAAAACTATGATCCCGTGGAATATCTGGCTACACTTTTCGACTCGATCATCCTGAAGGACATTGTGAAACGGTACCACGTTCGTTTCCCGAATGCCCTCACCGACCTGGCTCAAATCATGATTACCAATATCAGCGGGGAGTTTTCGAACACTTCAATTCAAAAGCTGGCCAAATTCAACAGTATCCACACGGCAGCAAAATATCTCGGCTACCTGGAAGAAGCCTTTTTGCTTTTCAGCATTCCACGGTTTTCTTATAAGATATCAGAGCAGCAGAAAGCGGGGAAGAAATATTATTGTTACGATAATGGGTATTTCCAGGCAAAGGCCTTTAAGTTCAGTCCCAAGACCGGCAAACTTTTCAAAAATACTGTTGCCATCAATTTAAAACGGCGGGAACTGGAAGGAGCATTGAAACTCTATTTCTATAAAAATCAAAAAAAAGAAGAGGTAGATTTTGTTGTTCAGCAGGAATTGAAAATCACTCAATTGATCCAGGTGTGCTACAACCTTTCAGATCCGAAAGTCAAGGACCGGGAGATCCGGTCCTTATTGAAAGCCGGTGCTGAATTGCAATGTTACCGATTGATTGTGATCACGAATGATTACGAAATAACCGAAAAACATTCCTGGTTCGGGAACTCCGGCGAAATTGAATTCATTCCCTTGTGGAAATGGCTGATGCGATAAACTAAATGCAATAGAAATGAAACCAATCACAACAACCACAACCACCATAACAATCACAACTTTTCTGTTCCTGCTGCTGCTCCTGGCCACCTCCTGCCGACCAATAAAAAGACGGAAACGGACTTGGTGACCCTCGACATTATCCCTGCACTAAACCATTACCGGGAGTTCCGGCTGAGCGAAATGGTCGAATCCATCGAGTACGTGAAACTCGAAACCAGGCCGGAGTGCCTTATTTCCAGCGCTTCGAGAGTGATCGGGGAAAAATACATCCTGCTGCTCAACAGCCAGCCCCCGCAGGTATTGCTTTTCGACCGGAGCGGAAAATTTATCAGGCTGATCGGAAAGATCGGCAAAGGCCCGGGGGAATACACCTACCCGATCAGAATCGACCTGAGCCCCGATGAAGACCGTATTATTGTCTATGATATGGTTCAGAGGCGCTTACTGGAGTATTCGCTGGATGGGAATGTCCTGTCAACTCCAAAAACCCCGGGTGGCGTGGCTGAGGGCCCGTACTATCTCGACCAGGACTATATCGCCTTCATGCAATCCCCCTGGACCGACAGTCTGCATTACCCACGGGTGGTCGCCATGAATCTCCGGACTGGCGAACAAAAACCTCTCTGGTTCATCAATTACAAGCAAAATCCAACCGAGGTATCAGGTGTTTATCTTAAAAACGACTTCTATAGAACAGATGAAGGAATTATTTTTAAAGATGCACTTTGCGATACGATCTATCGTCTGTTGCCTGATTTTTCAGTAAAACCGGTTTACAGTTTAAAATCTTTCGCCAATAAGCCGATGTACTATCACATCTCTGACCAGGAATTCGATGCACTTGGCGACGTTTCTTTGTCCTGCTTTACTCCCCAATTCCTCTTCTTTATCGGTGATTACAAAGAACGGTTTCACCTGATTTACAATTCAACCCGGACAGAAGTGTTTCGCTTGCCCAAAGTCAAAAAGTGTCTTGGTGAAGATGATTATTCATACGGTATCGTAAACGATCTCGATGGTACGGGCCCATTCTGGTTTTGGTCGGGAAATATCCGTAATAATACAACTTCCAATCAATTCCAGATAGTCGATCTGAAGGAACTGATCAAAACCGATTGCTTCACAAAAGCTGATCTTAAGACCAACTGGTATCGCGATCAGTTAAAGAAGCTGGTGGAGGAGAGTTCGGAGAATGATAATCCAATTCTCAGGATCATGCATTTGCAGGAAACTCCAAAAAACAAATAATCCACCTCACCCTCTTCCCCCTCTCCCGCGCTCGCAAGCTCACGGGAGAGGGGGGCACTGGCAAAATAACTGATAACTGATAACCGACAACCCATAACCATCATAACCATCACAACCCCCATAACCGACAACCGACAACCATCTTTTCCATTTGCATTATTGGAAACCAACCCCTACCTTTAATACCCTATTGATTTTAAGACAGCTAACATAATTTCAACAAACCATGAAACGGCATTTTTTCTTTTCAGTCTTAATTGTCACCGGCCTGATGCTGGGAGTAACAGGATTTTCTCAAAGTAATGACTTTCCTGGCTGGCGGGGTGCGAACCGTGATGGAAAAATCACGGGTTTTAAAGCTCCGGCCACCTGGCCGAAGGAACTGACCAAAGTGTGGGAAGTCCCTGTCGGACTGGGAGATGCATCACCTGTTTTAGTAAAAGGGAAATTCTATCTGCTGGTCAATCAGGACTCTACCGAGATATTGCTCTGCCTGGATGCTAAAAGCGGAAAACAAATCTGGAAGACTCCCATCAACAAGGCTCCCGCGATTACCGGAGGACCCGCTTCACATCCCGGACCGCGCAGCACGCCTTATGTTTCCGATGGGAAAGTGTTTACATTGGGTGCCGGTGGTGTTGTCGCCTGTCATGATGCAAAAAAAGGAAAGCTCATCTGGAAAAACGAGTCCTACACGAAAGAGGTCCCGCAGTTCTTTACCGGTGCCTCACCATTGGTAACCGATAAATTATGCATCCTTCCGCTGGGCGGCAAGGAGAATGGAATGGTGGTTGCCCTCGATGTGAATTCCGGGTTGGATGTCTGGAAGGTGAACGGAATACCCTGCACCTATGCATCACCTGTTTTCATGGCTATAAATGAAACAATCATTGTAGATCAATCCGAAACGGACCTGGTAGGCATTACAATGGATGGACAGCTGATCGGGGAAATACCCACCCCAGGCCAGCAAAGGTTCTATAATGCGTCGACACCGGTGATCGATGGTCAGAATATTATTGTGGCCGGAGCCGGAACCGGTACTAAAATGTACCATGTGACCAATGATGGAGGCTATAATTACGGTGAAGTGTGGAGCAACCCTAAGCTGGGTGTCTCCTTTAATACCCCGGTGTTAAAAGATGGGTTCCTGTATGCCAACGATTCCCGTTTCGGGTATATCTATTGCCTGAACGCAGAGACCGGTGAAACCGCCTGGGCAGATACTGTCAAGCTCAACAGGTTCGCATCCATGCTCGATCTTGGGCCGGTCATGCTTTCCCTCGCCGGCAATGCAACCATGGTTATCTTTGAGCCAAACGGCACCGCTTTTAAACAACTTGCCAGATACAAAGTTTCGGAAACCGAGATTTACGCGCATCCTATAGCAGCTGATAATAAGATCTATACAAAAGATAAGGAAAAGCTGACCTGCTGGGAGGTGAAATAAACCCTATTTCAACCCTTTGTCCATCCCTTTCCCAACCTCTGAAATTTCAGCGGGGTCCAACGGGTGTCTACATTTGTCATGACAATTAAATTTTTAAAAGATTAAATTTATCGTTATGAAAAATTCAATTAAGATCACCGTGGGGGTAATGGCAATGATGTTTGCTGTGACCGAATTCTGTTTTAGCCAGGAATCAACTGATAAGAAAGATCGTTCATTTGGGACAATGGTGATTAATACATATGTAGAACGAGGTAAGGATGATATCAAAGTTGAAAGGCGAAGAACACTTGATTTTAAAAACGAATCCAAAAAGGCTGAGGTAAAAGTCAACATGACAGAGGAGTATAATTATCTAAAAATCAAAATTATCAGCCAATTTAACCAAGGTAGCGTGATCCTCGAAATCGTGGATCCCAAAGGTGAAAAGCAAGGGACCTATACTGCTAAATCAGATGAACCCGTTCTCATTGGTGATAAAACTTCTACCCGGGAAAGTGTCAATGTGGAAATGGAAAAGACATTTAATCCCCCACTTAAAGGAGAGTGGATCATACGGGCCATTCCAGCTTCAGCAACCGGATATATTAGTATCACGATAACACAGCAGTATATTTGAAACAATCATCAATGGTGTCGTTCAAAAGGAGAAATAAATGTTAAACCCGACAATTCTTTTGCGGTTTGTATTCCTTCTGATTTTTTCGGGCGTAAGTTCTTGTCTGCAGTTACATTCACAGTCTCTTTTGAAAGGACGAATAGTCCTGGACACTACACGTTGGACACCAGTAGCCTACCTCTCCAAAATTTCGGATTTCACCCAAATGAATGCCATCTCGAATGAATCCATCATTCAGCGGACAGGCATTGATCGGTCTGGAAACTTCCGTTTTGACTGTAAAACTCTATCACAGGAGGATCACCTCTACCGGATTCACTTCTCGAAAAAAGGTGAACCTCCTGCTTCGTTAATTATCGGGGGTACGGATGAGAACCACCTGTTCCTGATTGCCAACAGTAAGTCGGAAGTGGGAATCCTTATCCGGAGTGGGAATAACCTGATCAGCGGGGTAACTTTCTCGGGCTATCCCCCAAACAAAGCCCTTCAGGAGATCAATCAGATTGCCGGGTTCCTCGACACCCTGGATTATTACGGACCCGCCGTTAACCGTGATTTTGTGCGGCAGGCGGTGTATGACAAGCTCCGGCAATATGCCGATACCTGTTCTAATCCCCTGATCTCGCTTTATGCCCTGTATCACAGCCGGTTTGAGTCGGACTACCCCAAGAATGCTGCATTCTACGATAAATATCTCCGTAAGTGGAAGGCTGAGGATTCCGAGTATTTCAGGGCATTCCGGGCCCAACTGCCAGTCAGGGAATCGCCGAAAATCCTGCTGCCAATGCTAATCATATTAGGGTTTTTGCTGGCAGGTGCCGGAGTAATCATCTTCATCCGGATCAGAAAAAAGTCTGAAAAAAATCCCTATCAGTCCCTCAGCGTTCAGGAAAGGAAGATATTCAGCCTGTTAAAAGACGGGAGATCAAACAAAGAGATCTCAGAAGAATGCGGCATCAGTCTGAGTACGGTGAAATCGCATGTAAATAATATCTATTCAAAGCTCAATATCAGTTCGAGGACGGACGTGATGGATTACGGGGGGGACAGATGATCGTCCGTCACTAAATTCCCCCCGGAGCAGTGTCATCCCGGCGAAGGCCGGGACCCCGTTCCTTATCACGAATGTTCTTGGGAGCGTGCACCAAATTCCCCCCGGAGCACTCGCCCCTCTCCCGTGAGCGAAGCGAGCGCGGGAGAGGGGTCGGGGGTGAGGTGGATCACGACATTCAGCAAGAGCCGCCTTCAACAGACTCAGTGCAGCGTCACGAGATCCCGGCCTTCGCCGGGATGACAAGGGCTCAGGGTAAAAAAGAAGGGTGTGGGTGTGGGTGCGGGTGCGCGTTGATGGGCGAATATCTAAACAATCATTAACCTTCGGTAACATTTCTTCACACGGATCCCATTTATTTTTAAGGTGCTATAATTTAAACGCCTTAATCAAACATCCGATGAAAAAATCAATTCCTATTATTGTTGTTGCCCTGTTTTTGGGGTCATTCCTTTTAACCTCCGGATTTTCCCAGGGCAAAATCGGTCATCTGAATTCTGATGAGCTGATCAAGTCGATGCCGGAGACCGATAGTATCAACAAGATCCTGAGCGACCTGTCAGATGAATACAAGCGGCTGGGCGAGGACTTAGATGTCAAGTATAATCAGGCATTGGAAGCCTATACCAGTCAGGCTGAGACACTGAAACCTCTAGAAAAAAAGCTGAAAGAATCGGAGCTGCTGGATATGCAGAAACGCATTCAGGCTTTTACTTCCGAAACGCAAACGGGTTATCAGAAGCGCCAGCAGGAGCTCTATCAGCCGGTTTTGCTAAAAGCGCAAAATGCAATTAAGGAAGTTGGTAAAGAGAACGGATTATTGTACATCCTTGATTCAGCGCAAGGCTTGTTATTATATCTGCCGGAAGATGAATCGTTTAATATCCTGCCACTGGTGAAGAAGAAATTAGGGATCAAAATCAAATAAAAGCTTTGGACATAGAATCCTTCTCTGATGCCGGAATTCCATATTTAGAAGCAACCTTTCGCCAGGTGCTGACCGTTTTCTTGAATTCCATGAAGATCTTTGCAGCTTCTTCTTTAGGTATTCTGAAATAGGGTGCAACCTGGATGGCCAGATCCGGGTCCAGCGAATTGTCATTTTCCGAAATGTTCAGGGTTAAACCTCCTCCATACGGATTTGGATTTATATCAAAAGCAGGCGACAATCGCCAACCATCTTTACTCAGAATAAAACCGTGATTTCTGAGATGATCATCGGTATTGGAAACACAAATACTAAACAGGATCCTGCGCCATAACTGTTTTAAATCATTTTCGGGATCAGCACTGTTTCGCAAGAGAAATTCAACCATCTCCAGATAACTGATTCCATCCTGATGATCCATCCCATCGCTGTAGCCCAGCATGGTCAGGGCTGATGCAAAATGTACCCTTTTTTCTGCCATCCGATCAAATCGTTTTGTCAGAAATGTATGTTGGTTCCCGGATAGTTTTACAAGCTGCGCATCGGGCACGTCTAATCCCGCCAGTTTACCCAACTCCCAAACAACCATTTCCCACGCCCCTGTATCTTTCTCATCTGAGCGGCTCGGAAATTTTGCAATCCAAAGATTTCCAGAAGAATCAATAACACTGGCTTTCGGACGGGCCCCTCCAAGCGAAGATCCGGGTGCGAGAAGCAGGTTGAGCCATTTCGTATATTCCGGATCATCAAGAAAATTATCATTCTCGATATATTGCGATGCGAATTCCAGTTCCCTCATGCTTGCCCATGGTGGTGCAGCCAGTCGACTATTATCATTCAGGAAAGGTCCTTTTTCATCCGTTTTAAATCGTAAACCCCCGATCCGGTGTCCATCATAAACACCTAACAGATAATCAGATTCATACAAGGCCCTTTCACTGCGACCCTCCACCCGGGCTTCGATGGCTTCCCTTCGACGCATGAGAAACCGTCCCCACCGGTCAGGGGCTGAATCGAGAAAAATTCCAAAATTGGTTTTATCATTTTGTGGATATTGTGGTCCTTGGTACAGGTTCAACTCCGGATCAACCACGTGCACCAGTTTTGATTCTATCCAAGACTTTGAGTTTTCAAAAGAAAACAACTCCTTACCCCTGACTGGTATGACATATAGCGTACCCATCTGAACAGGAGATTCCAATCCGGCCCAATGAGCATATACCAGTATTTCCTTTCGTTGTCCTTTCATGGATCTCAACATTTTCTGCCATCAGGTTTTCTTCGGGGCACGTTGTTTTACCAGCAACCCGGCGTCCTGCAGCTTTCTTCCCAAAAGATCATCTTTCGCAACCAGCAGAAGATCCTGGTCCAGTCCCAGGATCATCAACACCTGGGTATAGTGGCCGATCGATACGCTTTGCGAACCTTTCTCGATAGACCAAAGGGTTTTCCGGGTAATACCGGCACGTTCAGCCACCTGAATAGTACTGAGATTACGACGCAACCGGGCCAGCCGGATATTCTCGCCAAGCTGCTCCAGAATTCTTTCGGTTTTTGGAAGTAATAAGATTTTGCTCTTCATAACGTTTACAAAATTACACAAATATTTTGAATTTGCATATTTTTATTCACATTATGATTGTTTTTAATTAGCCAATCGTCTGCACCGCCCGGTCAATCCTGGCGATCACCTCTTTTGGTCCCAGCAGCGCCATGATATCAAACACCCCCGGTCCCACCGATGAGCCCACGAGGCACAAACGCAGGATGTTCATCACGTTGCCCATGTTCAGGCTGTTGGCGACTATGTGTCCCTTAATGAGCGTCTCGAACTCACCAAGGCTCAAGGCGCAAGGCGCAAGGCTCAAGTAAGGTAAAAGGAGAGAAGTAATATCCTTAAGGATCAGGGGCATTTCGGGGGACCATCGTTTCTTGATGACAGCCTCATCGTATGTTGTTGGCGCTTCGAAAAAGAACCATGCCTGGCTCCATATATCTTTCACAAACTCAGCCCGCTCCTTAACCAACGAAATGATTTTTACAATCCTGTTCCACTCCACCTCTTCCACTTGGTCCCTGAGCCTTGAGCCTTGAGCCTTTACCTGAGCCTTGAGCCTTGAGCCTTGAGCCTTGATAAATTCCTCCGCGATTTCCTCATTGCTCTTAAGTAACATATACTGATGATTGAACCACTTTGCCTTTTCGGGATCGAACCTCGAGCCGGATTTGCCAACGCGTTCCAGACTGAAAGCCTGAATCAGTTCATCCGTGGTATAGATCTCTTTATCGGTGCCATCGTTCCAACCCAGGAGGGCCAGGATATTGACGAAGGCTTCCCGGAAATAGCCGGCTTCACGATAGCCACTGTATATTTCATTGGTTTCGGGATTATTCCAATTGATCGGGAAAACCGGGAACCCGAGCTTGTCGCCATCGCGCTTGCTCAGCTTTCCGTTGCCGTTCGGTTTAAGAATCAGCGGCAGATGCGCGAACTGAGGCATGGTATCGGTCCAGCCAAAAGCCTTATACAGCATCACATGCAGCGGCAGCGACGGCAGCCACTCCTCACCCCGGATCACATGCGAGATCTCCATCAGGTGATCATCCACCACATTAGCCAGGTGATAGGTAGGCATCCTATCGGATTTAAATAAAACCTTATCATCGAGGGTAGCCGTGTTTACACGAACCTCTCCCCTGATAATGTCCTGCATCACGATCTCATGATTCTCCGGCATCCTGAACCGGACGACAAAATGCACTCCGGAATGGAGCAATCGTTTAACCTCATCGGGAGCTAACGTCAGGGAATTTCTGAGCGACTTCCGGGTTTGGGTATCATAAGAAAAGGTCTCCTTGCGGCTCTCGTACTCTTTCCTGATCGCATCCAGATCCTCGGAAGAATCGAATGAATAATAGGCCCAGCCACTCTCCAGCAGCTGATCGGCATACTGTTTATAGATCAGTTTCCGGTCGGATTGCCGATAGGGTCCAAATTTTCCACCCTCCTTAATCCCCTCATCGATCTGTATGCCGCACCATTCCAGCGATTCCATAATGTACTCCTCAGCGCCCGGAACAAACCGGCCCTGATCGGTGTCCTCGATCCTTAGGATCATGGTTCCCTGATGTTTACGGGCAAAAAGATAATTAAATAATGCTGTTCGAACCCCACCCATATGGAGGGGGCCAGTGGGGGAAGGAGCAAAGCGCACGCGGACTGACATAATTGGATTAATTTTTTTGCAAAGATGGGAAAAGAAGGCGCAAGGCGCAAGGCGCAAGTAAGGCGCAAGGCGCAAGGCGCAAGGCTCAAGTAAGGCTCAAGGCGCAAGGCGCAAGGCTCAAGTAAGGCTCAAGGCGCAAGGCTCAAGTAAGGCTCAAGGCACAAGGCGCAAGGCGCAAGGCGCAAGGCGCAAGGTTCAAGGGAAAGAAGAAGTTGAAAAGGAGAAAAAAAGTTTGGTGAATTTTTCCAAAAGGGTTGGATTTTTGCATCTATATCCAAAATGATTATTATGAATGACTTACACAAAAGGTTGAAAAAATTCGCTGTTGAGGTTTACCGTTTGACCCTAAAATTTCGGAAAGATCCTTTATTGACCGACAATATTAATCAATTGATCCGATCATCTGCTTCACCAGGAGCTAATTACGGAGAAGCACAATCAGCTTCCTCAACAAAGGATTTTAATTACAAAATCCGCCTTTGTCTCAAAGAAATGAGAGAATCCCACTATTGGCTTCACTATTTCCATGAGATTTTCCCCGAATTAAAGGAAACTGACTCACTGATTCAGGAAACTGAGGAGCTATGCAAAATACTCTCATCCATCGCTTTCAAAACTCAGAACCGCTGAATCCCACCCCCTACTTATGCCTTATTCCTTACTTGAGCCTTATTCCTTACTTGAGCCTTGAGCCTTGAGCCTTGAGCCTTTTATACTATACTCTCAGGAATATCTTCCTCCGATACAGGAACAGCAAGAACAACCACTCGGCTGCCAGCAACCCGATAAACAAAATCACACTTCCCCAGGCTTCACCGGAAATCCGGGATAGTCCGCCAGTGAAAAATTCACTGATGTGTTCGAAATCGATGATTGATGAACCGAGATAGATTGTGATGGAGTTCATTCCGATAACGGTAAAGAAAAATGTCCACTTTCTGTAGTGCCATACATCGATGACCAGGTAAAACAGGGAGAGCAACAGCAGACTGATCCCGCCGGCCAGGAGATTGAATGTGGTAGTCCAGGCGGCTTTGATAACCGGATAAACCGGCATCAGCAGCAGGGCCAGGATGATAAAGGCAACTCCGGTACCGCTTAGTATCAGTAATTTGCGATATTCGGTCCACACCTTACTGCGTAAAACTTCACCTGCAAGTGCGCCCATAAGGGTAATTCCGGCAGCCGAAACTATGCATAACAGCCCTTCGGGATCAAAAATATCTCTGTACAGATGGCCCGGTAAAAACATCCGGTCGATGTACCCGTTAATGCAACCCTCCGGTGTGAGAACTCCTGCTCCGATACCGGGAACAGGGATGAAATTCTGGATGATGGCATATCCCAGTAAAATTCCACCAAGCCACATCAGGCGGAAGGAATAGTGCCTGGTATAAAGTACTATGAGCGCAGCGAAAAGATAGCCCAGACCGATCTGCCCGAGCACACTGGCCAGCCGGACTTCCCCGCCATCGACAAACCTTAGCTGCAAAAATCCATTATAAATAATTCCAAGCACCACCAACGTCAGTCCGCGCCGCACGATTTTCCAGGCCGTCTTCGATTTACTGTTTCCCGTATGGATTTTCCCCAGGATGGCATACGAAATCGCCACACCTGAGATAAACATGAATAACGGAAATATCAGATCTTCAAAGTGAAAACCGTTCCACGGAACATGTTCCTGCTGCTCGGCGAACCAGTTTAGCCAGCGCCAGTTGGTTGCTTTTGCCAATGCCACGGCGAGTTCACCCCCACCGATGATCCAGAGCATATCGAACCCGCGGAGGGCATCGAGGGAATGCAAGCGTTCTGAAGGTTTTTTTTCAATCATAGGATTAATTTTAGTTTCGAATCCTAAATTAAAGAAAGAATTAACAATAACAAGAAAGAATGTTGTCAGTTGTCGGTTAAATCAGCCCCTTCCTATGCTTCTCCCCGATCACCTTCAGCATATCCGCTGTCATGGTCTTCAGATCGTACTTCGGGTTCCAGCCCCACTCGGTGCGGGCACAGCTGTCGTCCATCTGGTTGGGCCAGGAGTTGGCAATGCAAACTTTCAGTGGATCGGGATCGTAGGTCAGGATAAAATCCGGAATATGCTTTTTGATTTCAGCAGCGATAATCTCCGGATCAAAGCTCATGGCCGTGATGTTGAATGAGTTACGATGCTTCAGTTTCTTTGGATCTGCTTCCATCAGATTGAGTGCTGCATCGATCGCATCGGGCATATACATCATATCGAGGAAAGTGCCGGCGGGGAGCGGACAGTTAAATTTCTTGGTTTTTACCGCAGCGTAGTAAATCTCCACAGCGTAATCCGTGGTGCCGCCACCGGGCAAGGTATCGCTGGAAATGATGCCGGGGAACCTGACCCCACGCGTATCCACACCAAAACGGGTATGGTAATAATCGCACAGCAATTCACCGGTTACCTTGGTTACCCCGTACATCGTAACCGGCCGCTGGATGGTATCCTGCGGGGTAAAATCGAGCGGGGTGGACGGACCGAAAGCCCCAATCGAACTGGGAAAGAAAACAGCACATTTATTCTCGCGTGCAACCTCAAGCACGTTGTATAATCCGTTTACCCCGATATTCCAGGCCAGTCCGGGATTCTTCTCCCCCACGGCCGAAAGAACAGCCGCCAGGTGATAAATGGTATCGATATTATATTTTTTAACCAGGGCAGCAATCTCGGCCGGATTGGTCACATCCATTGTCTCCATCGGTCCGGTCTCAGCCAGCGGACCCTCTGTAATGATGCGCTTGTCGCTTCCGATCACATTGTGGTTCCCGTAGCGCCTTCGCAATTCGAGAGTAAGTTCAGAGCCGATCTGGCCACCACATCCGGTTAACAAGATATTCTTCATAGGTAGTGCTAATATTCAGATAATTACGAAATCAGACTGTAAAACTAAAAGTAACAATTTCAGGCAAACATCTCAATTAATCGCCTTATTATTACTGATAAAAATCACCTATTCTTATAAGCCTGAATCCTTTGTATTTACTGCAAAGTTGGTAATTTTGGCACTTCAATCGGATCATAATTTCTATATCATGTACGAGAAGTTTCAGAAGCACTTACAGCATCAGTTAAACGAGATAGAATCAGCAGGATTATTTAAGAACGAACGTATTCTGGTATCGCCCCAGGGTCCGGAGATCAGGACTTCAGCCGGACAGGAAGTGTTGAATTTCTGCGCCAATAATTACCTCGGATTTTCCAATAATCCCAGATTGATAGCAGCTGCCAAGGCCGCTCTGGATTCTCACGGATACGGCATGTCGTCGGTCCGCTTCATTTGCGGTACCACCAATCTGCATAAAGAACTGGAAAAATCGATCTCCGATTTCTTCGGAACCGAAGATACGATCCTCTATGCCGCGGCTTTTGATGCCAACGGCGGCGTTTTTGAACCCCTTCTCACTGATGAGGACGCCATCATTTCAGACACCCTAAACCATGCTTCGATCATCGATGGTGTCCGTTTGTGCAAAGCCCAGCGGTTCCGCTATTCGAATGCCGACATGGAAGATCTTGAAGATCAGCTGCAGCAGGCCGCTCCCTGTCGGTATCGCCTGATCGTTACCGACGGGGTATTTTCGATGGATGGAAACGTGCCTCCGCTCGATAAAATCAAGGCCCTGACTGATAAATACGATGCGATGATCATGGTGGATGAATCGCATTCCGCCGGCGTAATCGGCAAAACCGGTCGCGGTATCACCGAACAATTTAACCTTCGAGGCCAGGTGGAAATAAT
Source organism: Porphyromonadaceae bacterium (assembly GCA_007280905.1). GTDB lineage: Bacteria > Bacteroidota > Bacteroidia > Bacteroidales > UBA12481 > UBA12481. The sequence continues at coordinate 41,611 of QYQM01000144.1, forward strand.
CACTGGCACATTGGGTAAAGCTTTTGGCGGCGCTATCGGCGGATTCACAACCGGTAAAAAAGAGATCATCGGAATGCTGCGTCAACGCTCACGGCCTTACCTGTTCTCTAATTCAATCCCGCCGGCCATTGCCGCTGCCGGAATTGAGGCTTTCAAAATCATGACCAGCTCCACCGAACTGCTCGATAAACTGCACGAGAACCGAAGCTATTTCGTTGAGCAGATGACCCGTATCGGATATAAAATCAAGCCAACCCAATCCGGGATCTGTGCCGTGATGCTCGGCGATGCCAAACTTTCCCAGGAAGTGGCCACCCGCCTGCTCGCTAAAGGTATTTATGTGATCGGATTCTATTTCCCGGTTGTCCCCAAGGGTGAAGCCCGTATCCGCGTGCAACTCTCCGCTGCCCATACCCATGATCAGCTTAAAAAAGTGGTGGCAGACTTTGAGAAAGTGGGTCGTGATCTGAATATAGTGTGATTAGCGTAACACGCTCACTGTTACAGGCCATACATCAAGGTGTACAACCTTTTTATTGTTACAAATCATTGTCCAAGAGCAACTTTTTTATTGATTTTGATATACCGCAATTCGATATTTTTAAGTCAGAGTAACCATTAAACCTGACTTTCATGTCAAATATCGGATCGTATGACGACCGTCTGAAAAATTTCAGCTGGTCGATTGCAGAAAAGGAACTCGGGTACAAGCCCGGAGATACTATCAATATCGGTTGGTACTGTACCGATCGGATTTGCCAGCTTGGAAAGGCCAATAAAACAGCCCTCATCTGGGAAGGCCGCGATGAGGATAATATGCGCAAGTATTCTTTCAATGATTTGCGCATCCTGAGCAATACCTTCGGGGCATTCCTCCGGAGCCTGGGCATTCACGACGGCGACCGGGTCTGCCTCTTCATGGACAAAGTACCCGAACTTTATATCGGGTTCCTAGGCATCCTGAAAATCGGTGCCGTTGCCCAACCGCTATTCTCAGCCTTTGGAGATGAATCTCTGTATGTGCGGCTTGAAAATGCAGGCACAAAAGCGATAATCACCACACGGAAACATGCCTCAAAAGTTCAGAAAATCCTCGATAAACTCCCCAAGCTGGAGCATATCATCGTGATAGATGACGAAGGCAAAAAGGCCCTGAAAGAAAAAGAAATTGCTTTCTTGCTTGACAAAGCAACTCCGGTGGAGCATTTTGATGTGTTCCCGGCCAAGGCTGAATCTCATTCGCTATTGCATTATACATCAGGCACTACCGGTCAGCCTAAGGGAGTAAAACACGTTCACTATTCCTTGATCTCACAATACCTTACCGCTAAATGGGTACTGGATCTCCTGGATGATGATATTTACTGGTGCACGGCCGATCCGGGCTGGGTAACCGGCACCAGCTACGGAATTATAGGACCATGGAGCCTGGGCATCACCCAGTGCGTAAAGGATTCCGGGTTCTCTGCCGAAACCTGGTACCGGTTTATCGAAAAACATAAAATATCGATGTGGTATTCAGCCCCTACCGCCATCCGTTCCCTGATGAAGGCCGGTAATGAGGTAGTGAGACAATTCGACCTTTCGTCGCTGCGCCATCTGGCCAGCGTTGGAGAACCACTTAATGCTGAGGCCGTTATCTGGTCTGATAAAATGATCGGTAAACCCTTCCACGATACCTATTGGCAAACTGAAACCGGGTCCATCATGATCACCAATTTCCCCGGGATGAAAATCAGGCCGGGATCGATGGGCAAAGCCTTCCCGGGACTCACATCAGCCATTCTTGATGCCGATACCTTTGAACCGATCACAGAAGTTAATAAGCCCGGACTGATTGCCTTCCGCTTCGACTGGCCGGCACGGTTAAGGACCTATTGGAACAATCAGGAAACATTCGACAAAAAATTCAAAAACGGATGGTATATCACAGGTGACCGCTCCACCATCGATAAAGATGGCTATTTCTGGTTCATCGGTCGCGATGATGATGTAATCAATACCGGCGGCCATCTGGTCAGTCCGTTTGAAGTGGAATCGGCCCTGCTCGAGCACGAAGCCGTAGCCGAATCCGCCGTAGTTGCCAAGCCCGATGAGGTCAACATGGAGGTGGTGAAAGCATTTGTCACGCTCAAACCTGGCTTTGTTGCCAGCGATGAACTGGAACTTGAAATCATGAACTTTATCCGGAAAAAGCTCTCGCCGCTCGCCATGCCGCAGGAGATCGAATATATGGATCTTCTCCCCAAAACCCGCAGCGGAAAAATCATGCGCCGTGTACTCCACGCCAAAGAATGGGGCGAAGAGATCGGCGACATATCAACCTTGGAAAATGATTAATATGGGACGGGACGGGACGGCCTTAGTGCCGTCCCAGCCATCAGAAATAAAAATTATAAAATAATTGCATTATGCCAGACATTAACGAAATGAAAAAATCCATCCTCCAGTATGTAATCAAAGAATACGCTGAGGAAGACGACGATGTGACCTTTGATACCCCGCTGATTTCCGGCGGATTGGTTGATTCCTTTTCGATGGTTTCCCTCAAACGGTTCCTCGAGGTGAAATACAAAATCTCGATCCCCGACGAGCGAGCCACCCCCGAAGCCTTCGACAACGTCACAAAGATTGCGAACCTGGTTTTGGAATATCTATGATGTAATATCAATTAAAATGGGATACAGCGAACAAACCAAAAAAATCTACCGTGACCAGCTCGACGCCATTGCTCAGGCAGGCCTCTATAAGCAGGAGCGGTTTATCCATTCACCCCAGGCAGCCGATATTGAAGTGGAATTCCCGGCCGGGTCGGAGTTGAAAAAAGTCATTAACATCTGTGCAAACAATTATCTCGGATTATCCAGCCACCCTGCTGTGATCAAGGCCGCCCATGAGGGTCTCGATTCGCGCGGCTATGGGATGTCTTCCGTCCGGTTTATCTGCGGAACCCAGGATATCCACCGGGAACTGGAGGCCAGGATGACCAAATTTCTGGGCACCGAGGATACCATCCTGTTTCCTTCGTGCATGGATGCCAATGCCGGTGTTTTTGAGGCTATTCTGACTCAGGATGACGTGATTATCTCCGACCGCCTGGTTCATGCCTCACTCGTGGATGGAATCCGGCTCTGCTCGGCCATGCACGATACGTTCAAGCACTCCAACATGGAACATCTGGAGGAAAAACTTCAGCTTCATGCCGACAAGCGGATAAAGCTGGTGGTCAACGACGGGGTTTATTCCATGGACGGCGATATGGCAAAGGTTGATGAATTAGTCGCCCTATGTGAAAAATACGATGCCATGCTGCTGATCGATGAATCTCACTCATCCGGCTTCATCGGCAAAACCGGTCGCGGCACCCATGAACATTACGGAATGATGGGTAAAGTAGATATTATCACCACCACCTTTGGCAAAGCACTTGGCGGAGCCTCCGGCGGATGCGTGAGCGGCCGGAAGGAGATCGTTGCCATGTGCCGTCAGAAAGCACGTCCCTACCTGTTTTCCAATACGATCGCCCCGGTTGTGGTAGCCGGAGTGCTGAAAGTGCTGGATATCCTGAATGAATCAACCGAGCGCCGCGACAAGCTCGAGCGCAATGCCGCCTATTGGCGGAAAGGCCTCACCGAAGCCGGGTTTGTTCTCAAAGAGGGCGATTCCCCCATCGTTCCGGTGATGTTGTTCAACGCCAAACTGGCCCAGGATGTCTCCCGCGACCTGTTCGCCGAAGGGGTTTATGCCGTCGGATTTTTCTTCCCGGTGGTTCCCAACGGCCAGGCCCGCATCCGCACCCAGATCTCTGCCGGGCACGAGATTCATCATCTCGATAAAGCCCTCGGGGCCTTCCGGAAAGTGGGCAAAAAGTACGATATTCTCGGGAAGACGAAGCAGGAGATTATTGACCGGTATGGTCAATAAAAGGCGTAAGGCTCAAGGCTCAAGGCGCAAGTAAGTTTAAAGAAATAATAAGGAAACCCAAAGGATTAAGAGGAGCTACTACCCTTCAACCTTTTTCCTTATTACGCCTTGAGCCTTTAGCCTTGTGCCTTTTTTAATATCTTTGCGGCAAGATGAGATTCGCTGCCGCCATACGTATCCTATTTGTGCTGATCCTGGCCTTATGCTTTATGAATCAGCATAATAGCAACATGATAAGTTCGGTCTTCGCCAATCAGGAGATGACCGGTCATCCGGTCTCAGCGGGTAGCTTTTCTTCACATGCAGTCCCTGATGTCTATCATGGCGACGATATTATTGCAGAAATGCCGTTCATGGACTGCCCGCCTGAACTGATCCGTAAGGTTGCCGTCACCTTTTTCGTACCGGCTCCGGTAATAGCCAATCCTTCCCAATGCTGGCAACCGCCGGAATTCCGCTCCTGACCATTTTTCAGTTCCCAATGCAGATACTTGTTTTGTAAGTATCTGATATCTAATTATTAGCATTAACATTTATGGTACAAGAAAAGAACAGGGTTGCTTTTATTTCCGTTTTGGCAGCCATATTTTTAACAGGATTTAAACTGATCGTCGGGCTGGTTACCGGAAGTCTGGGAATTCTTTCAGAGGCCCTGCACTCCGGGCTCGACCTGGTTGCAGCTGTGATCACCCTTTTCGCAGTTAAAGTTTCAGACCGGCCAGCCGACAAGAATCATCATTACGGACACGGGAAAGTGGAAAACCTTAGTGCACTGATCGAAACCCTGTTGTTATTCATCACCTGTTTCTGGATCATTTACGAAGCCATGCACCGCCTGATCCTGGGTAAAACGGAAATTGAAGTGACCGCCTGGAGCTACATTGTCGTCGTCTCTTCCATTATTATCGATTTCTCCAGATCCAGGGCGCTGAGCCGTGTTGCCAAAAAATATAACAGCCAGGCCCTCGAAGCCGATGCGCTCCACTTCTCCACGGATATCTGGAGTTCAAGTGTGGTTCTGCTGGGCCTCATCTGCGCCAATTTCGGATTCTTCTTTGCCGATTCTGTCGCAGCCCTGGTAGTGGCCATGATTGTGATCTATGTATGCTATAAACTGGGAAAGCGTTCGATTGACATGCTGCTCGACCGGGTATCACCGGAAATTCAGGAAAAGATTGAAAACTCAATCAATCACGTAACCGAAATTACTCATTACCACGATCTTAAAATCCGTTCGTCGGGTGCTGATACGTTTGTTGAGGTTTGCATTCATGTCAAGCCCGGACTAAGCATCGACGAAGCGCACCAAATCTCTCATCACGTTGACGATGAGATTAAAAAGAATGTCACCCGGGCTCATGTGCATATTCATACTGAACCGGAGACCGAGACTGAAATTGCCGATCCGATTATAAACAAATAAAAAATACTGAAATGGATTGTCCAATCTGCAAAGTGCCACTCGTAATGGCCGATAAACAAGGTATCGAAATCGATTACTGTCCGACCTGCCGGGGTATCTGGCTCGATCGTGGTGAGCTCGAGAAGCTCATTGAACGATCCGTCCAGCCCTATCCTTCACAGCAGGGAAATTTTTATTCTGAAGGCAATCGCCCGTTTGATCATCATGATAAACATGACGATGAGCATGGCTCTCACGGCGGGTACGACCAGTATGGCCGCAAAAAGAAAAGGGGACTGTTGGGGGATTTGTTCGACTTTTAGCAGAGACGCATAATTATCCGTCCCTACTTGCGCCTTGAGCCTTACTTGCGCCTTGAGCCTTGAGCCTTGAGCCTTGAGCCTTGAGCCTTGAGCCTTGAGCCTTGAGCCTTGAGCCTTGAGCCTTGAGCCTTGAGCCTTTATTTATATATTAGCCTCATGATATAC